>NZ_DVEA01000360.1:0-3553 GCF_015295965.1 Thermoleptolyngbya sp. M55_K2018_002 | reverse complement strand
TCTTGGCTCGCTCGCTCTCGGCGACATCGGTCAGCATTTTCCTGATAGCGACGAAAGATGGAAAGGTGCCGACAGCCTGGCCTTTTTGCAATATACGTCTGGCTCCACGGGCACACCCAAGGGCGTAATGGTGACCCACGGCTGCCTCTGGGCCAATCAGCAGATGCTCCACGCCGCGTTTCAGCATACCGAAGCGTCGGTGGGCGTGGGCTGGCTGCCGCTGTTTCACGACATGGGGCTGATTGGCAATATTTTGTACTCGCTCTATGCCGGGTCGCTGTGCGTGCTGATGTCGCCGATTGCCTTTGTGCAGAAGCCCGTGCGCTGGCTGGAGGCGATCGCCCGCTACGGCGCAACCACCAGCGGCGGCCCCAACTTTGCCTATGACCTGCTGGGTCGATACGTTACCGACAACCAGCGCGATCGCCTCGACCTGTCCACTTGGGACATTGCCTTTTGCGGCGCAGAACCCGTGCGGCAGACCACGCTTGACCAGTTTGCCGAAAAATTTCGCCCCTGTGGATTTCGCCCAGAGGCGTTTTACCCGTGCTACGGCATGGCCGAGGCGACGCTGTTCATCACGGGCGGCGCTAAGCATTTGCCTCCTAAAATGCTGCATGTGGACACGCAAAGCCTAGAGCAAAACCGCGTGGAGATTTGCGAACCGGCCCGTCCCGGCCTTGCCCGCCCTGGCGCACGGCGGACGCAGACCTTAATCAGTTGCGGACACCCCTGGCTAGACACGCGAGTAGAAATCGTCAATCGAGACACGCGGATGCCCTGTGCCGATGGGGAAATTGGCGAAATCTGGGTGGCGGGGAGCGGCGTAGGCAAGGGCTATTGGCAGCATCCGCCGGAGCGAGAAAATCCCTTTGGGGCGATGCTGGCCACGGGCGAGGGCGGCTTTTTGCGGACGGGCGACTTGGGCTTTGTGCAAGCGGGGGAACTGTTCATCACCGGACGGCTGCACGATGTGCTGGTGTTGTGGGGCTTCAACCACTATCCGCAGCACATTGAGCAGACGGTGGAATCGTGCTATCCGGCGTTTCGTGCGGGCGGCTGTGCGGTTTTTGCCGCGCCGATCGATGGTGAACTGGGGGGCGACGCAGCGGGCGAAGAGCGGCTGGTGGTTGTCCAAGAAGTAGAACGCAGCGCCCGCCAGCGGTTGTATTTACCAGACGTGGTGGAAACCGTGCGATGGGTGGCGTTTCGGGAACATTTTGTAGACGTGGGGGCGATCGCCCTGGTGAAACCCGGCGGCTTGCCCCGCACCTCCAGCGGCAAAATTCAGCGGAGTCGCTGTCGGCAGCAGTTTTTGGAGGGCAGTCTGGCGGTGATCGACGTGTGGCGATCGCCCGACTCTCTCGATGTTTCCAGCTTGGTGCGGCGCTACCTCAGTCCGCGTACCCACCTGATTCGCCTGGTGGCGCGGCTGCGGGCTAAGCTTGGCCGGGCTTAGGGCATAGAAGATATAGATGATGTAAAAAACAAACGCTAGAAGGCAGTAGCAATGCTCCCTTTTCCTGCCTCCTTTTCCAGTCTGCTTGCCCTTTTGACTCTTTGCACGTTTGTCTGCTTGCACTTTTATGCAACCCCCTTTTCCTGTGAGCGCAATGAAACGTGCGGGAAAGGGGAGTGCCACGGCTGGGGCGATCGCCCTATTGTACTAACAACAGCTTCTAACAACAGCTTCAAGCAACCCCTGCAATTAAGCCGCAACGGTTAAGCAGCAACGGCTCGAAGCAGCATACTGCATAAGCTTGCTGACCGGAGAAATACTTCTTTTTGGAACCCAGTTTGTAATCCAAGAAGAACTCTAACATACCGCCGTGGTTTTTGTTCTGGATTGTGTTTCGGAATGAGACCAAGAATAGAAATCGCAAGCTTTTATACATATCAAATTTCAGTCAAATTTCACTAACTGGTTGACAAATTCGCACGATGGCATACATCCCTGCGATCGCCCTCTGATTACGCTCCGACCATTGCACTGAACTACCTAATACCCCTACGGAGGTCATGCTCTATGGTACGCTCCTTTGCACGTCCCCAGCCTGTTCGTTTCGCTCGTCTGGCTGCCTCTAGCCTGCTGCTGCAAACGGCGATCGCCACCACGCTCGTTAGCGAATTTGCCCTGACCATCCCCGGCACTTCCCTCACCCAATCGGCCGCCGCCCAGTCGCGGAGTAATATTCAGGATGCTGAAGCTGCTGTGGTTCACATCCGCGCCAACGGTCGCAATGGCAGCGGCACGGGCAGCGGCGTGATCATCGACCCCAGCGGATTAATCGTCACCAATGCCCATGTGGTGGCCGGAGCGCGGGAAGTCATTGTGACTGTGCAGGGTCGCGAAGTGCGTGCAGAGGTTGTGGCAATGGGCGATGCGGACTGCCTGGATCTGGCGCTGCTGCAACTGCCCAATCAGCGCAACCTCCCCACCCTGCGCCTTGCCGATGCCAGTTCCATCACAAAAACGCAGAACATCTGGGCGTTGGGCTTTCCCGTTGGCAGTACCCCGCGCTCCCCATCGATTGTAGAAGGGACGGTCAACAACATTCACATTCCTCAGGGTGTGGTCGTGTTTAATGCACCTGTGAATCCGGGCAATTCCGGCGGGCCGGTGATTGATAGCCAGTTGCGGATCGTGGGCATTACCAAGTCGGGCGCTCGCGATGCCCAAAACGTGAATTTTGCCGTGTCGGTGGAGCAGGTGCGGCTGTTTGTAGAGGCCCATCGACAGGGGCTACGGTTCCCCGTTGGGCAGTATGTGATTCCCGCCGTGGCCTCATCCAGCCAATCCATCAGCCAGCAAATCTCTCTGACCCGTGGCAACGTGCAGGCCAACTTGCAGCCCGGTGACAGCCGCTTTTGCGCCGATTACAGTCCTACGGATATTTACACCTTCGAGGCAGAGGCGGGGCAGGCGGTGATGCTGAGAATGTCGAGCCGTCTGGCCGGATCGCGACTGGTGTTGGTCGGGCCCGATGGACGGGCGATCGCCCTGGATCAGAGTAATGGGGCGAATCGAGATGCGCTGGTGGTGCAAAAGCTGACCCAGAGCGGGCAATACACCGTGCTGGCAATGGCGGCTGGCGAAAATCAGTCTGGGCAGTATGACCTGCAAATCTCGCAGCCAATTTTGGTGGAGCGGGGAATGCTGGATGCCAGCACTGCACCCTGTTTCGACGATGGCTCCCTTTGCCGCGCCTACAACTTCCAGGGACGCGCCGGACAGACCGTCGCGCTGATTGTGAACTCGGCGTTTAATCCGTACCTGATTGTGCGCGACCCCAATGGCGATCGCGTGGTGGAAGGCAAGGCAGAGCGCCAGGGCAGCGTGCGGTTTGAACTGCCTGCCGACGGCTGGTATCGGCTGATTGTGGGCGGTGTGGAACCGGGCGATCGCGGCGAGTTCTTTATCTCCATTCTCGATACGCAGGATTTACCCGGTGCAAACCGAGTGTCGCAGCGCTGAGGTGATGCTTGCTGAAGTATGAATCTGAAGCGTAAATCTGAAGCGTGAATCTGAACGCGAACCAATGCCCCTGCGGCG
>NZ_DVEA01000382.1:0-20575 GCF_015295965.1 Thermoleptolyngbya sp. M55_K2018_002 | reverse complement strand
CAGACTTCGCGGCGATGCAGGCGGCGGCGGTGCAGACGAGTAGCGGCAACAGGAAGGGGACTAGGCGACTCTGCGGGTTTGGACAATCGCCCCAGGAGGGACTGCCAGGTGGGGGGAGGCTCTGCCGGATTTTGGCAAATGACGGGCAGCCAGGTGGCGCAGAGAAACTCGTTTTCCAAGACCTGGAGTTGCTCTCGCGCCCGCCGCACCGAGAGATAGAGCGACTCGCCCCGCACAAACGTTCGCAGGAAACTGGTGAGAAATTCCTGCGCCACCCGGTCGGGCACGGGTTCCCGCATCACCACCATTTGGGGAATGTGCAGGTCGGCCAGGGCGCGGGCCAGCCCCAGCCCGTCGCAGGAGTTGAAAATCGCTAGTTTGAGTCCCTGGGTGGCGGCGTTTCGCAGGGCATAATGCAACTCTTCGATCGTCAGGGAATCGCTGGGGTTGATGGCGATGCGCCCGGTGTCGCCGCCTGCTGAGTCTGCGGCCAGTTCGGTGGAACTGTGCCCCGCAAAAAACAGAATGTCCCAGGGCTGATCCCAGAGGCGATCGCTCAGTTCTTTGCGATCAGGCTCTACCAGAAAGGTCACGTCGGCCTGGGGCGACAGGTGCATCAGCAGCGTGCGATCGCCCTGCACGTCGATGCCCGCGCTGTTGCCCAAAATCGCCAAAATCCGCACCTTTCCCTTGGGCTTGGGGGGTTGCAGTACCCGCTGATAGGTGGGGGCGCTGAGGGCAATTTCCAGGTGGGAATGCTGCTCAAATAGCTCTAGCAGATGCCACGGCAGCCGTTGCAGCAGCCGATCTTCCGTCTGCACAATCAGCCGCACGGTGTCGGTCGGCGACAGCGCTGCAAACCAGGTTTCGCGCACCCGCCGAAAGGATTCTGCCCGCAGCCACTCATTCAGGCGATCGCGCAATTGCCGGGCCACCTGCTGACACGCCGCTCGACTCGCCGACCGCGACACATTTTTAATTTGATGGTCGGGCGCATTCAGTCGCGTGGCAATGCCCAACTGTCGATAGGCCGTTTGCCACTGTTGATATAACGCCACCACCTCCGGCGCGGGCGGCAGTTTCCCCACCACCTCGGTTGTCAGTTGCATCGCCAGCCCTGAGGCCGCGTCTGTCTCTTCGCCGACCTGGAGCGTCGCCGGAAACCCCTGCTCAAAGCTGCCTTCACCAAATCGCAGCGTTACTAATTTGTCCACGGCTCTAAATCAAAAATGCTTCTGTTGCGGTCGTGTCGCCCAAGGCAACTTGCACCCCAAAGGTTTCGCCAGAGACTCCGCTAAATTGCAGTTGCAGATAGTCTTCGAGCGTGGTGGACTGAGCCTCTAAAAAAACAGTGCCCGACTCGTCCAGAATGCGGAGATGTACGTTTGGCGGCAGGCTGGAAGTGCCAGGACTGGGATAAAGCTGGACGCAAATATCGGTCTGTCCAGGTTGGGTTGTGCTGAGGCTAAGTTCCATCACCAGCGGCAGCGAAACGCCCACCTCCACCAGTTTGGCGCGACGCACAGCGGCATTGCTAAGCTGCCGAAAGGCATAGGCGGGGCTGAGCTGCTCTGCACTCAGGACGGCATCCACTGCGCTCCAGCCTGCGTCGATCGCCCCTTGCAGCCATCGTCCCAACTGGTTGAGACTGCCTCCTGCCCGCGCCAGCGTCGTTGCAACCAGGGGATGCAGCAGCCGATCGAGATGATCCATCAAATCTTCAGGGGGCTGGAGATGAGCAGGATGCAGCGCTGGGCCGTCGTCCCCTGGTTCCAGGGTGGGGGTAAAGCCCAGAATGGAGGCCTCGCGCTGAGATGCGTCGATGTGAACCGCGACATACCCGATGCGATCGCCCCACACTTCGGGCGGCACTGGGCAGGGTGCGGATACATTTTGAACAGGGCGGCATTCTAGTCGGCCCGCACCAATGACTTCCAAATCGGCAACGTCGGCCGCAAGACGGGCGATCGCATTCCAGCTATCTCCCCGCTCCAGGTCGGTGTCGATGCCCATCATTTGTAAATAATCATTGACCACCCACACCGCCAGCGTATTGTGACGCACCTGTTCGGCTTTGGTCGGAGTTGGCTGCTGGCTGGCAAACTGCTGGGCAAGCTGTCGGGCCGCCTGCGGCAGGGGCAGCGTTAATGCGAAATCGTCAATCTCGGCGGTGTTGTATGTCATAGGGTCAGTCCTCGGGCAAGTCCTCCTTTACAGATATCCCTCGGACTCGCCAAATTTACGCAGCCGGGGCAAACACTGCCGCTGATAAAAACTACTCAGTGTGGAAATCGGCAGCCCAAATTCGGCTGAGATCTCTTCCCAGCTTGCTTCTGGCGGCAGCCGCCGCAGCAACAGCGCCTGACAGTTCACCTCCGGTCGCCCCTTGATGTGGGTTTTCACCAAATCGCCACTGCCGTCCGCTTCTACCCAGTCCCGCACGTCTTGCAAAATAGGCGGCACGTCGGGATTAGCCGCCAGGTTATCTACCGGATCAATCAGTTCCCCTGTCTCGCCAGAGCGCGAGGCCATACCCCGGACAGAGGCCCGCCGAGTTTCCTGCTCTCGACCTTGAATGTAAAAATCTTGCAGCCGCCGCTTCAGATAGGCACTCAACCAGGTCACCACGCTGCTCTGAGTGGGGTCGTATTTGCGGCCGGTCGTGGCTTCGCAGACGTTTTGGCAGAAATATACCCAGGTCTGCTGGAGCGCATCTTCGTAATAGGCGACATTCTCCCGCCACAGCTTGCGCGACGCCTGCCGGATCACCTTGGTCAAGGCCCGCTGACGCTGGGGGCTGCCAGGCGGGTGGCGACAGGCTTCGATGACCAGTTCTTGCAGTTCGTCCATCTCAGGGATCGGGGTTAAGGGCAGGGGCGGCAGCAAAAAAAAGCGAAGCCCAGCAGGTTCACATTAGCGCATAGGGGCAGCGTCTCAGTTGCCAGACACGCACCTAACCGATGAACCCACTACATAGAATGCTTTACTCGTATCACAGTTCTGAACGCGATAAAGTTCCAAATTCTATAGAGTTTGTTGCAGGAGTTTGTTGCAAGAGTTTGTTGCAGTTCACTCTCGGTTTTCTGGCGATCGCGCTCCGATGAAATCATCCTGAGTAGTAGACCCTGATTCCTGACGACCCAACTGGGCGATCGCCCCCATTAGCCGCTCGACCAGCCTCACATCCTTGTCGCCGGGGGAACGCTCCACGCTGCTAGAGAGGTCGATTCCGTGGGGATGGGCCGCTCTTAGCGCGTGCTGCACGTTGTCGGGCGTGAGGCCGCCAGCCAGCAGCCAGGGACAGCCAGGGTCAAAGTCCCGCAGCATTGCCCAGTCGAGGGTTGCGCCCGTGCCGCCGTAGAGGTGGGGATGGTAGGCATCGAGCAAGAGTGTGTCAATGTGGGGCGTGTAGCGGTGGGCCAGGTCGAGCGTCGCAGCATCACGCACCCGCAGCGCTTTGATGAGTTCGATGTGGGGCAAGGCCTCGCGCACCCGCTGGCAGTCGTCCGGCGACTCGTTGCCATGAAGCTGAACGGCAGTGAGTTGGGCGATCGCCACCACCTGCTGAATCTCTTCCAGGGTCGCATCCACAAACACGCCGACCCGATCCACCGGGGCTTCTGGCGGCAGCGCCTCAACGACTGCCCGAATCTGGGCTGGAGTCACATAGCGCGGCGACGCAGCCACGCAGATGAAGCCCAGTGCCGAAACGCCGAGTTGGGCGATCGCCCGTCCCTGGGCAGGCTGCGTAATGCCGCAGATTTTGACCCGCAGCGGCGCGGATCGCGCTAGGGAAAACTCAGCAAAAACGGACTCGGCGGGACTCTGCATAGTGTCTCTGCATAGTTTTGTATCGGTATTGCCCAGAACTGTTAACTCTTTCAACAAATTGTGTTTCGTCAAACCTGCCTCTCTAAAATCAGGAATGATTTTGCACTGCGTCTTGAGCGTTGCGTCTTGAGCGTTGCGTCTTGAGCGTCGTGCTTGAGATCGGCGAGTTCAAAAAAAGGGGAGATTTTACATTGTTTCACGTTGCGTTTCACACTGCACTCATCGCTACGGCGACAACGGCCCCTTGGTCGATTAACACCGCCATTGTCATGACGGCGGCGAACCTGTTTGCGATCGCCATCGGCTATTACGCCATCCAAAAGCGCGGCGTTGGCCCGGCGCTGCCCGTCGAGCTACCCGCCATGTTCACGGGCTTTGGCTTGCCAGAACTGCTGGCCACCATGAGCTTTGGCCACCTGCTGGGGGCTGGGTTTGTGCTGGGTCTGTCGAATGCAGGACTGCTCTAGCGCTGAGCCGCTCTAGTGCCCAACATCTCTACGGGCAGGAAACAAGGTGGCCCTGTTCAGGGAACATTCGCCGCCAGAGTCCTGCCTGTCCTCGTCCCGTATTTTTATGGCCCGTATTTTCAGGACTTGAGATTCCAAGACTTGAGATTTCAGGACTTGAGATTTCAGGACTTGATATTAGAAGCCATCCTCCAGGCTCATCTGTTTGCCAGGTCAGCCTAGTAGAATGAGAGCAAGCCTGACGGGACTGGCGCAAGTCTTAGCGGTTTACCGCAGTTGCAGAGAGTTGAACCAGTTGAACCAGAGGATTGGATTCAGAGAGTTGGATCAACGCCTGAAAGCTTTGCTGACTTGTCTCAAGCTTGCTTTCAGCCTGAATCTCGTCTACTCCTCTCGCGCAAGTGCTGCGGAGTCTTCACTCCCAACCCCTGCTATCAGCGTTAACGGTCTCCCAGGCAATGTCTTATCAGGCGGTGGGTTTTGCCGCCCCAGTGCAGCCAGGAGGGCAGATGAGGGCAGGTTGGCGAGTTGGCTCGATTTTTGGCATTCCACTGCTGGTTGACTCCTCATGGTTCCTGATCTTGGGGCTGTTTACCTATTCCAACAGCCTGATGTTGCAGCAAAGCCCAGGCTATCCAGCGGGCGTTGCCTGGATCACGGGACTGGGGCTGGCGCTGGCGCTGTTTGGGTCGGTGCTGCTGCATGAGTTGGGCCATAGCCTGACGGCGCGATCGCAGGGCATTGGGGTCAACTCCATCACGCTGTTTCTCTTTGGCGGCATCGCGTCCATCGACCGGGAATCCAAAACACCGGGGCAGATGTTTCAGGTGGCGATCGCCGGGCCAGCCGTCAGCTTCGCGCTATTTCTGCTGCTGGCTGGGGCAGCCCAAGTGCTTCCTACGGATACCCCCCTGCACCTCATTGCCACACGGCTTTCTGCCATCAACCTGGTGCTGGCGCTGTTTAACCTGATTCCGGGTCTGCCGCTGGATGGTGGACAAGTGCTGAAGGCGGCAGTATGGAAGCTGACGGGCAGCCGCATCCAGGGAATGCGCTGGGCCGCCCGATCGGGACAGGCGCTGGGCTGGTTTGGCATTGCGCTGGCGGTCATGGCCTACATCCAGTCTCCCGCAGGCAGCATCAACGCCATCTGGCTGGGGCTAATCGCTTGGTTTATCTTGAGCAATGCCCGCGCCTACAGCCGCGTTTCGGATGTGCAGGAGGCTGTGGGCAAGCTGACAGCGGCAGACGCGATGACCCGCGAGTTTCGCGTGGTCGATGCCGACCTCAGCCTGGAACGCTTCATCAGCGATTATGTGCAGCAGGAGGAAGCCTATCCACCGGCTTTCTATGCTGCGTCGGAGGGGCGCTATCGGGGCCAGGTCTTGGTCGAAGATGTGCAGCAGATCGAGCGCAGCCAGTGGAATCAGACGCTTCAGGAGATAGCTCATCCGCTTACAGAAATCCCTAGCGTTGCAGAAGCATCGCCCCTGTCAGATGCCATCAGCAAACTGGAAACCGAGACTTTGAAACGGATTACGGTCCTCTCTCCGGCCGGAGCAGTGGCGGGCGTGCTAGATCGGGGCGACATTGTGCGAGCAGTAGCCAAGCAGTTGAATGTGCCTGTGCCCGATGCGCTGATCACTCGCATTAAAGAAGAGGGCGTATACCCGCCAGGACTGCCGCTGCCTGCGATCGCCACGTCGCTGAATGAAGACCGAAACGGTTAAAAAAATCGTAACCAATAGAAACATACGGGGTCACTGTCCCTGATCTAGCAGCATCCCGCAGCATCCCTCAGAAAACCGCAGACTCTCCTGTGGCGTAATGGGTATGGCGATCGCCGCAGGTGTTGCTATATTAGTCTGTTGATACGGGTTGTCTAACGGAAACGTGCGATCGCCAGACTTGTGGCTACAGCGTTTGGCCGGCTTGTCTGTAGGTTGCTTCTACCGCTCTGTTATTACGGCACTCTCTTACACAGTTAGGTGCGCGATGTCCTCAAGAGGGCAAGGGTTTCGCAGCGTCTTGTCTATCGCACTAGCTTTAAGAAAGTTGTGGATAATTAACAGATTTGTTACGCCTTTGCAGGTTCGTTTTGTTTTCCATTTTTGTTTTCCATTGTTGAGCGAGTCATCGTTGCATGTCAGCATCGCACCCCAATCACCTGATCATCATCGAAGACAATAAGGGACGGCGAGAATACACGCTGGAGAGTGAGGTTTACTCGATCGGTCGAGACCCAACCTGCGATATCCGGCTCATTTCTCAATTTGTGTCTCGACACCATGCCACTCTGGTTCGCATGGTAGACGATCACGGTGGCTACTACTATCGCATCGTGGATGGCAACGGCAAAGGCAAAGCTAGCTCCAATGGTTTGCTGATTAACGGCAAAAAACTCGGTGCCCACGATCTGGAAAACCAGGACAAGGTGGTGTTTGGGCCCCAGGTTCAAGCCATCTACTACATGCTGAAGCGCGAGAATGTAGCAACTGTTCCGCCTGACGAGTTCGACATTACGCTGATCAGCCCCAATATGATTGACGAAGACAGTGAAGGGGGTGCAGGAGCGGTGGCGCTCCCCGAAGGCTTGGAAGACGACGAGCTAGAAGACAACGAGCTAGAAGACGACGAGCTAGAAGACGAACTGGAAACGGATGCGAGGTTTTCTTCAAGCTCCAGTCTGGCGGTCGAAGAGTAGTGCGGGATTCATGACCAGCCCCACTGCCATTCTTCTGGTGTCTTGCCCCGACCAGCCTGGACTTGTTGCCAAGGTTGCCAATTTTATCTACTCCAATGGTGGCAATATCATCCACGCGGATCAGCACACAGACGCTTCCGCTGGGCTGTTTCTCATGCGGATCGAGTGGCAACTGGATGGCTTTAACCTGCCGCGAGAGGTCATTAGCGTGGCCTGGCAGGCGATCGCCCAGCCGCTCAACGCCCAGTGGGAACTGCATTTTTCCGATGAAACGCCCCGCATTGCCATCTGGGTCAGCAAACAAGATCACTGCCTGTTTGACCTAATCTGGCGACAGCGGGCCGGCGAGTTTGCCGCAGAGATCCCGCTAATCATCAGCAATCATCCGAACCTGGGGGCGATCGCCCAGCAGTTTGGCATCGACTATCACCTCATCCCCATCACCCCCGACACCAAACCCCAGCAAGAAGCCAAGCAGCTTGAGCTACTGCGCCACCACCGCATCGATCTCGTCGTCCTAGCAAAATACATGCAGGTCTTGAGCGCCGACTTCATCGCCCAGTTTCCCCGCGTGATCAACATTCATCACTCCTTCCTGCCGGCCTTTGCCGGAGCCAACCCCTACCAGCGAGCCTACGAACGCGGCGTAAAAATCATCGGCGCAACGGCCCACTACGTCACCCAAGACCTAGACGAAGGCCCCATCATTGAGCAAGACGTGGTGCGCGTCAGCCATCGCGACCAAGTCACAGACCTCATCCGCAAAGGCAAAGACCTGGAACGCATCGTCCTCGCCCGCGCCGTCCGCTATCACCTGCAAAACCGCGTTCTTGTCTACGGCAACCGCACCGTCGTCTTCGCCTAGCCCTTCCTGCTTCATCTCCATTTCTCTGTCTTCAAGTTCTCTGCCTTAAAGTTCTCTGTCTTCAAGTTCTCTGTCTTTAAGTTCTCTGTCTTCAAACCCCAACCCCGCCAATGCCCCACCGCATCTGCATTATCCTTGGCACTCGCCCCGAAGCCATCAAGCTGGCCCCGGTGATTCAGCGGTTTCGGGCCAACCCCGCCTTTGACACCCAGGTCGTGCTGACCGGGCAGCACCGAGAAATGGTGGATCAGGTGATGCAGTTGTTTCACCTGACGGCCAATCGCGATCTTGCCATCATGCAGCCCCAGCAAAGCCTGACCGACATCACCTGTCTCAGCCTGCGCGGGCTGGAGGCGCTGTTTGCCGAACTCAACCCCCAAATGGTGCTGGTGCAGGGCGACACAACGACGGCCTTCGCGGCGGCTCTAGCGGCGTTTTATCAAAAAATTCCGGTGGGCCATGTCGAAGCAGGACTCCGCACAGACAACTTATTTAACCCCTTCCCAGAGGAAGCAAACCGCCGCCTCATTTCCCAAATTGCCCAGCTTAACTTTGCGCCCACAGAACTCGCCGTGCAGCATCTCCAGCAGTCGGGCGTAACGGGCGCAATTCACCAAACAGGCAACACGGTGATCGACGCGCTGCTGACCGTAGCCGCCCGCCATCCCGACTGTCCAGTTCCCAATCTGAATTGGGATCACTATCGCGTCTTGCTGGCAACGGTGCATCGCCGAGAAAACTGGGGTGCGCCACTCCAAGACATTGCCCAGGGGTTTCTGGCAGTGCTGGACAAATTTCCCGACACGGCGCTGCTGCTGCCGCTGCACCGCAACCCAACCGTGCGGGAACCGCTGACGGCGCTGCTGGGCGACCATCCCCGCGTCTATCTGACAGAACCCCTAGACTATGCAGAACTGGTGGGCGCAATCCAGCGGTGCTATTTGCTGCTGACGGATTCCGGCGGTATTCAGGAGGAGGCCCCCAGTTTGGGCAAGCCGGTGCTGGTGCTGCGGGAAACCACCGAGCGCCCCGAAGCCGTGACCGCCGGAACAGCGCGGCTGATTGGCACGCGGCCGGATGATATTCTGGCGGCGGCCGCCAGTCTGCTAGGCAGTGCCGAGGCCTACAGCGCCATGGCTAATGCGGTCAATCCTTTTGGGGACGGGCGGGCCGCCGAACGGATCGAAGCCATCGTGCAGGACTACTTTCGCAGGACGACTGTTGCGTAGAGCAGCCCGTCTAGGACTAGGAAATGAACCGCTGAATCTGAACCGTTGAAATCTGAACCGTTGAAATCTGAACCGTTGAATCACGTTTCGCGAGCATAGGGCGCAAAAATCCCTCGGCGGGAAATTTGCAATCGAAAATCATTCAACGACAGAAGTCCTGCCCGATTAGGATGGAAGGGAGATTTCGCTTTTTTCCCGATTCCTCCATGACCTCTCGCTTTCGCTTTGCTGTCATCAGCGATCCCCATATCGCGCTGCCGCACACGATTTGGGACAATCCCCATCGGTTTCATCTGGTCGAAGTCAGCGTTCCGGCGCTGGAGCAAGTTTTGGCAGCGCTGGCAACAGCCGATCTGGATTTTTTGCTGCTGCCGGGTGATCTAACCCAGCATGGGGAATGGGAAAACCACCAGTGGCTTGTGCAGCGGCTGGGGCAATTGCCCTATCCGGTTTACGTCGTGCCGGGAAACCACGACATCATTGCGCGGGATGCGGAGAAACGAGCGATTGGGCTGTCTGATTTTCCGCAGCTTTATCAGCCGTTTGGGTACACGGGCGATCGCCCCTATTACGCCCGCGAAATCTTGCCAGGAGTACGGCTGATTGGGCTGAACTCGATTGCCTTTGATGAAAACGGTGTGCAGTTACCAACGGGCTGGCTGGATGAGGCACAGTTGCGCTGGCTGGCAGAAACGCTAGACACCGTGGGCGATGATCTGGTGCTGGTAATGGTGCATCACAACGTGCTGGAGCATTTGCCGGGCCAGGCTCGCCACGGAATGGGCCAGCGCTACATGCTGCAAAATGCGGCTGATTTGTTGGAGATCTTGGAGCCTGCGGGAGTGCGGCTGATTTTCACGGGGCATCTGCATGTGCAAGACGTGGCGCAGCACCGGGAGTTTTGCGAAATCACCACAGGTTCGCTGGTCAGCTATCCCCATCCCTATCGGGTGCTGGTGGCAACTCAGAACGACCAGGGATTTTGGCAAATTGAGGTAGACACGACTCGCGTCGAAGCTGTATCTGGCTGGGACGACTTGCAGACCTATTCGCGAGACTGGATGGGCGATCGCTCTTTTTCTTTTATGCATCGCCTGCTGACGCTGCCGCCCCTGGCGCTAGCCGATGCCGAAGCCAGGGCGATCGCCCCCCACCTGCGCCATTTCTGGGCAGACATTGCTCAAGGCGATGCCTGGTTCGACTTTCACCACCTGCCGCCTGCGGTTCGTCAGTTTCTCCACCGCTTTAGCGCATTGGATGCCAGCGGAAACTATTGCCCAATTGATAACCAAGCTCTGCTGCGAATTTGAGCCATTCTTTCGGACAGGAAATCAAGAGGCAGCCTGGGGAACAGCCTGATCGATTTCCACGAACTGGATCAGATCGCGGCGCGGATCGACATAGGACACTTTCACATCGAGGCGATCGCCCACTTCCACAGTTCGGCTAAAGCGCATCGCCATCTCCAGTCCCAAATCTTCTAGCAGCACCAGCCCAAAGTTTTCATGCTCTCGCAGCCAGCGCAGCACCAGCGCCGGCCAGACCTCGTTTGCATTGCGCCGCAGGTATTCCAGGCTCCAGTAGCGATTCGTCTGGCGCTCGACCTGCACCATTTC
The DNA here is from genome assembly GCF_015295965.1 of Thermoleptolyngbya sp. M55_K2018_002. Lineage (NCBI taxonomy): Bacteria > Bacillati > Cyanobacteriota > Cyanophyceae > Oculatellales > Oculatellaceae > Thermoleptolyngbya > Thermoleptolyngbya sp. M55_K2018_002. The sequence continues at coordinate 9,863 of NZ_DVEA01000382.1, read as the reverse complement.
GTAAGTCGTGGAACCGATGCCTTGCAGCAGTTCCGTCATTTCCTCTGGCGAAAAGGGTAGCGGGTCGCCCTGCAAATGCGCCTTGATCTGAAAGTGAGCCAGCAAATCGGCGTAGCGGCGAATCGGCGATGTCACCTGCACATAGACTTCCAGCCCCAGACCCGCGTGGCGGATCGGAGTCACGCCCATTTCACTGCGCTTCATGCAGCGACGAACCGCACAGCCCCGCACCGGCCCCGGTGGCAACAGCATTAATTCCTCTTCGGGCGGGAGTTCGGGCTGTTCCTGTCCCCGAAACGGCAGCGGCAGGCCATGCGCCTCGCCATAGCGCCCAGCCACCTCGCCCGCCAGGATCATCATTTCTGACACCAGAATTCGAGAAGCGGATTCTTCAAACACGTCAATCCGAATTTCGTCGTCTTCGGTCACTTTGATGGACGATTCTGGCATTTGAATGCTGATCGCGCCCTGCTGCATCCGCCAGCGCTGCCGCTGACTTGCCGTTTGAAACAAAATCTCTAGCTCTGGTTCCGCCTGGATGCCCAGTTGCAGCATCTCATCTACGTCGTCATAGGTCAGGCGATAGGTGGGCTTGATGAGCGTCGGGTGCATTTCGTAGGACTGGATTGCGCCATCCGCAGCCACCAACACCCCAAAACTAAAGGCATGACACAACTGCCCCTGCACTAGGCTCATCGGCCCGGTGGCTAGCTCTGGCGGAAACATGGGGGTCATGCCCGTCGGCAAATACAACGTAATGCAGCGCCGCCGCGCTTCCAGATCAAGCGCATCGCCAGGTGTGAGCCAGCGGCTAGGGTCGGCAATGTGAACCCAGATGCGGTGCTGTCCGTCGGGCAAAAACTCGACGCTCAGACCATCGTCGATTTCCCGCGTGCTTTCGTCGTCAATGGTATAGACCTTGAGGTGAGTCAGGTCTAGGCGATCGCGGCTAGAGTCGGCGGGCGGGTCAATAAGACAGCGTTGGGCCACTTCAAGGACTCGGCTAGGGAACTGGATTGGAATCTGGCTGCGCCGTAGAAACAAATTCTCGTGAGGATGCCAGAGCCGCAGATCCACCAAAAGCTGAAAGGCTTCTTCCGGCGTTTCAGGACGACCTAGCGCCGATAAAACCTCCAGCGCTGGGGTGCGGTGGCTGGCTTCTTCTCCTAGCGTAGCAAACCGCTCCAAGGCTTCTAGCCAGGGGCGATCGCCCGCTGCCCATTCCAGCGATTCGCCCGCCAAAACCTGGCGCAATCTTGCCAAAAAACCTTTCCACTCCTGCTGCCGCTGGAGCGTGACCGAAAGCTGATGCTTGAGTTCCTTTACCTGCGCTGCGGGACGCGGCTCGTAGTGATCGCCCTTCTGCTTGAAATAGAGGCGATCGTCCGACAGCAGACAGTGGGCAGCATACTGCAAAGGGGGGCTGTCATCGGAAAACAGCAGCCGCGCCATTCCCGCTGGGTCAACCGTTTCCCCATCCTCCATCAGCAATTCCCACGCCACTTCCAGGCTGTCGGGATCAAGGTAGGGCTGCACCTCTTTCAGAAAGGCGCTAATTTCAGACGGCTTATAGGTTTGATTCGCAACAGTGTACGTGATGTCGCGGGGATGCAGCGTATGAGCCTGGCCTCGTTCATCGATCACCACCCACAGCTTTTTTCCCTCTGGGCGATCGACCACGGCCAAACGACGCGGCCGAGTAGCCCCCGCTCCGCCCTCGCCGCTCGGCCGAAATTCAACTAATGTTCCCTTGTCCATAGCACCGTGGAATCAGGGGATGACGATGTTAAGGTGCGATCCAGTGTCTACAGGAAAGTATCCTGGGCAGCCCCAATCAGGCCTCAATCACATAGCCTCAATGACACAGATTGAGGGCGATCGCCCAAAGCCGAAACGCCTAGCCTTCCTGGTTCACAAACGGCAGCAGCGCCAGCAGTCGGGCCCGCTTGATGGACTGAGTGAGGTCGCGCTGTTGCTTTGCCGTTAGCCCGGTGATGCGGCGAGGCAAAATCTTGCCGCGCTCGGTGATGAACTTACGCAGCAGTTCTACATCTTTATAATCGATGGGATCTCCGGGCTTGATGGGAGACACGCGACGGCGGTAGTAGGTCATAGGAATTGGGATTCGGAGTTGTAGATATCTAGATAGAAGAGAGGGAGACTACTTAATCTCTTTGTGAACCGTGTGCTTGTTGCAATGCGGACAAAACTTATTCAGCTCGATCCGATTGGTGGTGTTCCGACGGTTTTTGGTGGTGGTGTAGCGTGACACTCCGGGCGATCGCTTGTCCGGATTGGTGCGGCACTCAGTACACTCCAGCGTAATAATGACACGAACGCCCTTAGCCATAGCGAGTCCAGTCCTGCTGAGTCAGTAATTAAACACAAACCCTTATTTTTTCATATCAAGGGCAAGATCGACAACTCTTTAGCGAGAGTTAGACAAGAATTTTTAGAGCCGAACCCAGAATTTGCCGAACCTGACCTGTCCTCAGCGTGCTGGTAGATGGTGTAGCTTAAGCATCACCGGGTTTACCAAACCTGGAACCCTAAACCTGCCCCTCCCTCGACCTTCATGCTACCTGTCCTCGAAGCCGAAACGCGAATTCTCAGCCTGACGCACCCTCTAAATCCTCAAGATGACCTGGAGTGGGTGCCGCTATCGGCCACAGCAGGGCGCATTCTGGCGCAGCCCGTCAGCAGCCAGCTGGATTTTCCCCATTGGGACAATTCGGCAATGGACGGCTATGCCGTGCGGCAGGCGGATGTGGCCACCAGTTGCCCTGATGCGCCAACTGCCCTGACGGTGGTGGAGGAGATCCCAGCAGGATATCAGCCACAGCAGACCATCCAGCCAGGGCAGGCGGCGCGAATTTTGACCGGGGCCATGATGCCGCCGGGAGCCGATGCAGTGGTGATGCAGGAAGAAACGCGGCGAGAGGGCGATCGCGTCTATATTCTCTCTGCGCCCACGCCGCAGCAGTTTGTTCGCCGTCGGGGCGAGTTTTATCGGGCGGGCGATCGCCTCTTGCCTGCGGGAGTTCGGCTGGGGGCAGCAGAAATCGCCGTGCTGGCGGCGGCCCAGTGTGTAACGATTCCGGTCTATCGACGGCTACGGGTGGCCATTTTGTCTACGGGTGACGAACTGGTGTCGCCCGATCAGCCGCTCCGTCCGGGGCAAATTGTCGATTCCAACCAGTATGCGCTGGCGGCGCTGGTGGCCGAAGCCGGAGCCGAGCCGCTGATGCTGGGCATCGTTCCCGACCAGCCAGACGCTTTGCAAACGGCGATCGCCCAGGCAGTGTCCACGGCCGATGTGGTGCTGTCTTCCGGCGGCGTGTCGGTGGGCGACTATGACTATGTGGATCGCCTGCTGGAGGCTCTCGGAGCTACGATCCACATCCGGGCGATCGCCATCAAACCCGGCAAGCCCCTCACCTTTGCAACGTTTAAGGCTTCCCAATCCCACCCCCCGACGGCCTACTTTGGCTTGCCGGGAAATCCGGTGTCTGCGCTGGTCACTTTTTGGCGGTTTGTGCTGCCTGCACTGCGGAAACAGGCGGGACTGTCGGCGGGCTGGGGGCCGGCGTGGATCTGGGGGCGATCGCTTCACGACCTGAAGGCAGATGGTAAGCGCGAAACCTACCTCTGGGGGACGCTGCGTGTGACAGAAGAGGGTCATGAGTTTTCCCAATCACCCGGCAGCTTTAGTTCTGGAAATCTCATCAATCTGGCCCAGACCAACGCCCTGGCACAAGTGCCCGTGGGACAAACCCGGATTCTCGCAGGCACTCCAATTCGGCTGATGCAGACGGGTGGAGGGGTGATCGCCTTTCCCTGAGCCACGTCAGCAGTTCCAGACTTTGGCGGAGCAGAAAGTATTTCTAAAAGGGAAACAGAATCCCCCTAATCTGTTTTCAGCCGTGCTTTCCGTCATCCGGAGTGCCAGATCCCAATTCCGCACATTGGCGGAGCAGGTTACGCTTTTTCCCCGGCCGGTTCAAACGGTAAAGCTCGTTACGCTGGAGTCACCCCTGAGGAAAATTCAAAATATAGCTGGCACATTCCGCCATCTATGGCTAGAGTATTGATCTGATTCGGAATATCCAAACTTCTGAATCAGACTTCAGCAACACCCTTGGGTGGGGCTTATCAGGTTTCTATGACCAAAGCGGGGTTGAGGCGTGCAAGTTTTGTGAGAAAGGCTACAATCAGGGAGTCTTGCAGTTAAAGTCTTGCAACTTGAGTCTTGCAACTTAAGATTCCTGAGTTTGTTGCTAAGCCTCAACTAAGGCAAATTGGGAATGGGCAGGTTTGGGAAAGGCGCGTGCCGTAGGGCAGCAGAATTTGGAATTCATTGGCCTTCTCCCTCGGTTTCCTCCATTGCTTAGGTCTAGATGGATTGCTAGCTTATCTAGAAACCGTCACTATTTCATTTCATTCATTACCTTCTGGCTTGACCAGTTTTTTGACCTTTGACATAAGGAGCATGAGGAGCGCGGCATGACCCAGGCGAATGACGTACTCGAAACTGTTGACCCAACCGAGACTGATTTTGAATTCGTCGATGAGGGTGACGACGGGCGTGAGGATGTCTTTGATATCCAGCCGGAAGATGAAGCTGAGGAAGACGACGAGAAGCCAGCAAAAGGTCGCTCTCGCCGCCGGACTCAAGTCAAAAAGAAGCATTACACCGAAGACTCCATTCGTCTCTACCTTCAAGAAATCGGCCGCATTCGCCTGCTGCGGGCTGATGAGGAGATCGAGCTAGCTCGGAAGATTGCAGATTTGCTGGAGCTAGAGCGCGTTCGGGAGCGGCTGGTGCAAGACTTGGCCCGCGAACCCAAGCACGCCGAATGGGCAAATGCTGTTGAGATGGAGTTGCCTGCATTCCGCCATCGTCTTCACGTCGGACGACGTGCTAAGGACAAGATGGTGCAGTCCAACTTGCGACTGGTGGTGTCCATCGCCAAGAAGTATATGAATCGGGGCCTGTCTTTCCAGGACTTGATTCAGGAAGGCAGTTTGGGTCTGATTCGGGCGGCTGAAAAGTTTGACCACGAAAAGGGCTACAAGTTCTCGACCTACGCTACCTGGTGGATTCGTCAGGCCATTACGCGGGCGATCGCCGATCAGTCTCGCACCATCCGCCTTCCGGTTCACCTCTACGAAACGATTTCTCGCATCAAGAAGACGACTAAACTACTGTCTCAGGAAATGGGCCGCAAGCCAACTGAAGAAGAAATCGCTACTCGTATGGAAATGACCATCGAGAAGCTGCGGTTCATTGCCAAGTCTGCTCAACTGCCGATTTCGCTGGAAACGCCGATTGGCAAAGAGGAAGATTCTCGCTTGGGTGACTTTATCGAATCGGACGGCGAAACGCCTGAAGATCAGGTTTCCAAGAGCCTGCTGCGGGAGGATCTGGAAGGCGTGCTAAGTACCCTCAGCCCGCGTGAGCGTGACGTGCTGCGTCTGCGGTACGGCTTGGATGACGGTCGCATGAAGACGCTGGAAGAGATCGGGCAGATCTTTAACGTAACCCGTGAGCGGATTCGTCAGATCGAGGCAAAGGCCCTCCGCAAGCTGCGTCATCCCAACCGCAACAGCGTGCTGAAGGAATATATTCGCTAGGCAGTGTCTTAGAGCTTTCTAGGTCGTTGATTGCCTTGAGTCGATCCCCCTAAATTCCCCTTAATAAGGGGGACTTTCGGAGTGGTTCGGCTCTGTTTCCCCCTTTTTTAGGGGGGCTAGGGGGGATCGAAGGGCTTTAAAACGCGCCCTAAGATCATCCGCGCCTTGTCGGTGAGTCAAAGCGCTAAAAAACTGATATGCAAGGGCTGACATTATTGTGTCGGCTCTTTTTTGCTTTTTTGTCGTTCGGCAAACAGAGTCTAGAGTCGGGAAAGCTGGGTAAATGAGTGCTGGACTGACCATCCGAGCATAGGATAGATCCAGGATTTACGCGCTGCGTCGATTCTGAACCCATCGTTTGTTTTTTCAGATCTCTGTTTTTTCAGATCTCCATGCAAGTTTACGTTTTGCTATTCAACGCCGGAACAGAGAATGAGGGTATCCACACGCTCAAAATCCAGGAGGGCGATCGCAACGTGGTGCTGATGTTTGAGTCGGAAGACGACGCGACGCGCTACGGGCTGATGTTAGAAGCGCAGGATTTCCTCAGTCCAGCGGTGGAATGCTTTGAGTCGGAAGAAATCGAGGAATTCTGCGAAGGGGCGCATTACGAATGTGTGCTAGTTCCCGAAGGGACGCTGGCGCTGCCGCCAGAGACGAATGTGGAAGAACTGGACTGGAATCCGGAAGACGACGGGCGATCGCCCCATCCCAAGTCCCCCGATTCCGACACGCCGTTAAGCACCCTCTCCGATGCTGAGCTAGAGCGGATTCGACGGCAGCTTGAGGGCCTGCTGTAGCAGGGGACATTGAGCGGCCCGAGATAAGCGGTTTACGAGCTTCGGTTAATTCGCCTCCGTCGGTGAGGCTTGGTGAATTCGCCTCGGCGATCGCCCGTTATTTGCTGAACGTTTGTTTGAGTTTGCTGATATGACCGATTCCCCACCCCCCCAAAGTATTCCATCTGGCGATTGTATTCCGTCTGGCGATTCACAAAGCGATCCCTACGGAAATCGCGGTCACCTGCTGACCGAGCAGGCCAACCCCGCCAGCCACTCCCTCGATCAGCTCAGCACGGGCGAGATCGTAGACCTGTTTAACCAAGAAGATGCGCGGGCGATCGCCGCTGTAGCTGGGGCACGAGAAGCGCTAGCAGCAGCAATTGACTGTGCGGCGGCGCGGCTACGACAGGGCGGGCGGCTGTTTTATGTGGGCGCGGGCACGAGTGGACGACTGGGCGTGCTGGATGCGGCGGAGTGTCCGCCCACGTTTTGCACCCCGCCGGAGCTAGTTCAGGGCATCATCGCAGGGGGAGCAGGGGCGCTGGTTCGTAGTTCCGAAGACCTGGAAGATCGGGCGGAAGATGGCGCAGCGGCGATCGCCCATTACCAGATTCACGCCCAGGATGTGGTCGTGGGCATTACCGCAGGCGGCACCACGCCCTACGTCCACGGCGCACTCCGGGCAGCCCGACAGCGGGGCGCGGCCACGGTATTTTTGGCCTGCGTCCCTGCGGAACAGGTCAGCGCAGAAGTGGATATCGACATTCGCCTGATCACCGGGCCCGAAATTCTGGCTGGCTCAACCCGACTGAAGGCGGGCACGGCCACCAAACTGGCGCTGAATATCCTCTCGACGGGCGTAATGGTGAAGTTGGGCAAGGTCTACGGCAATCGCATGGTGGACGTGGCAGTGACCAACAAAAAGCTGCACGACCGGGCCCTGCGGATTCTCACTGATCTCACGGGGCTGAGCCGTCCCGACGCGGCGCTGCTGCTGGAGAACAGCGGTCGTCGCGTGAAGTTGGCGCTGCTGATGCACTGGGCGGGCGTAGATGCTGAAACGGGCGATCGCCTGCTGATGGAGCATGGCGGAAATTTACGGATGGCGGTGGCGAGTGTAGCGGAGTGAAAGTGGGTTGCGGGTCAGGAGGATGCCGCATGTTTTGAGCGGGTGAGAAACGCGCCACCGTGAAGAGAGCCGCCGTGAAGAGACAGGGGTTTCTTGCCAGTCCGCGTCGCTCACTCGCTTCAAAAACGCTGTAGGGTGATTAAATAAGCAAAATCGCCTAGCAAAATTGCTTAGTAAAATCGCTAGTTGAGCGTTCTATCCCTCATTCCTAAAAATCTGAAAATGCCTCTCACTGCGCTTATTCTGACGGCGGCGATCGCCATCCTCGGCTGGGGCTTTTATCGCGCTCGTCCGATGGGACAGGTCGGCATTCTGGCCTGGCTGCAATCTCTGGTGCTGATGCTGCCCTGGCTGCTGTTTTTTGGGCTATTCACTGTCGGCGTGTATCTTAATCTGGCGGCGGTGCTGCTGCTGATCGTGGCTTCTACGGGACTCTACATTTTTCTGGGACGACGGCTGCGAACCCTGGCAGCAGAGCAAAAGCGGGCACAGGGCGAGGCAAATACCGCCGCAGAAGCGCGATCGCCCCACCTCTCCTCAGCCCCCGCAGAATCCTCCCGCACTGACGAGGATGCCCAGGCCACGACCGCTGAACCCCAAGCGCCCCCTTCCGCAACGGACACTGCCGAACCCGCCAAACTCCCCCCAGAAGACCTGGCCGCTATCCGCGAGATTTTCGGCATCGACACGTTTTTTGCGACGGAAACTGTGCCCTATTTAGACGGCGCAATTTTTAAGGGAAACCTCCGGGGTGAGGTCGCAGAGAGCCATGCAAAGCTGTCGGAACGACTGAAGGCGCGAGTGGGCGATCGCTATCGGCTGTTTTTGCTGAGCGGGCCCGATGATCGCCCCACAGTAGTAGTTCTCCCGGCTACGGCCGATCCAAGCCCCACAACCCCGCTCCAGTTTGGGCTGGCGGGTGTGTTGGCGATCGCCACGGTTCTCACCTGTTTAGAAACCGCTGGACTGCTGCAAAGCTTTGACCTATTTGCAGACTGGTCAAAGTTTAGGCAAGCCCTCCCCATCGCGCTGGGGCTACTGCTCATCCTTGGGGTTCACGAACTCGGTCATCGTGTCGTAGCCCGTCGGTTGGGAATCCACCTCGGCCCGCCGTTCTTCATTCCCGCGCTCCAACTCGGCTCCTTTGGCAGCATCACCCGATTTGCCTCGCTGCTGCCCAATCGCAAAGCCCTATTCGATATTGCTGTGGCTGGCCCGCTGGCAGGCGGTCTGCTCTCGTTTACAATCCTGATTCTTGGTCTATCATTATCCCATCAGGGTAGCGTCTTTCAAATTCCATCCCAGTTCTTCCAGGGTTCCATCCTGGTGGGCACGCTGGCACGAGTCGTTCTGGGCACAACCCTTCAGCAATCTCTGGTAGATGTACATCCGCTAGTGATCGTTGGATGGATCGGGCTGGTGATCACGGCAATTAACCTGATGCCTGCTGGGCAACTGGATGGCGGTCGCATTGTGCAGTCGATCTACGGGCGCAAAACGGCTGGACGCGCTACAGTAGCAACCTTGGTGTTGCTGGGCTTAGTGTCTCTCACAAACCCCCTGGCGCTGTATTGGGCCGTGCTGATTTTGTTTTTGCAACGCGAGCTAGAGCGCCCCGCCCTCGAGGATCTATCGGAACCGGATGATGCGCGGGCGGCATTGGGTTTGCTGGTTTTGTTTTTAATGGCAGCAACATTGCTGCCCCTTACGCCAGGATTGGCAGGTCGTCTGGGCATTGGAGGCTAACGCATGTCATTGACCCCCCCAGTTTTGCTGGTTCTCGATATTAGTGCGCTGGCCAGCAGCACTCCCAAGGAGTGGATTGAGTTTTCGCGCATTGGCTCTACGTATATTCCTCAGGCCGTCTATGAGGAAATGAAGCTGCTGTTCGATCGCTCTCCTGATCCTGATCTGGAGGAGCTTTGCAAATCTTTCAATCATTTTTATCCCTATAGCGGCTGGACGATTACTGAAGCCCACGCACACCATCCGTCGCTGGCAGCGGCCGGACAGGCGCTGACTCGACGGGCCCGCATTACCCTGGCCTCTGCCCGCTGCGCCTATGCTTTGGCGCTGTCTTCGCCGGGGCATTTGGCGGTGCTGGTCACGAATGATCAATCATCGCTTCAGCGGATCTATCAGTTGCCTTCGACCAATTTATGCGCGATCCGCACATCGGAGTTGCTGCAATGGTGTCGGGCAGGGCAACGTCCGGTGATGGTCAGCCAGAAGATGCAGCAGCTTCGGGCAACCAGTGGGGTCGCGGCCGCAGTGACCACGAACAGTGGCTCTGGGTGAACCAGCCCGACCCGAGTTCA
>NZ_DVEA01000014.1:0-20628 GCF_015295965.1 Thermoleptolyngbya sp. M55_K2018_002 | reverse complement strand
GATGTGTTCTTCCATCAGCGTGCCGCCGAGGTCGTTGCAGCCCCATCGGAGGGCTTCTGTTGCGCCCGCTAGCCCCAGCTTTACCCAACTTGGCTGATGGTTGGCGATCCAATTGCCCAAAAAGAGCCGGGCCACTGCCGTCAGCTTTAGCGCGTCGGCCAGCACGGGCTGGTCGCGTCCCACCCGACGGCGCAGGGGCTTGGGCGCATCTTGTCCCACAAACGGCAGCAGGATGAATTCGGTAATGCCTGTGTTGCCGTTGGCAAGAGAGGCCTGCTGGAGCGATCGCACTTGACCGAGATGCCGCATCTGCTGCTCTGGCGTTTCGATGTGGCCAGAGAGCATCGTGCTGGTGCTGGGCATTCCCAGGCGGTGAGCAGTGGCGACGATTTCCAGCCACTCGGCAGAAGAGATTTTTTCAGGACAGAGGACTTTTCGCACCTCGTCGTCCAGCACCTCCGCCGCCGTTCCCGGCATGGAGCCAACGCCCGCGTCTTGCAAGGCCACAATTACCTCGGCATAGCTCAGCCCATCCTGACGGGCGATAAACTGCACCTCTTGGGGCGAAAAGGCGTGCAGGTGGAGTTGGGGGAATTGGCGTTTAATCAGGCGCACTAGGTGGACATAGTAGGAGAGCGATCGCCCCCCGATCCGTGCTTCTGGATTTAGCCCGCCCTGCATACAGATTTCTGTCGCGCCCTGCTGCACGGCTTCGGCGGCCTTTTCTAGAATTGCGCCTTCGTTTAGCCAGTAAGCTCCGGCCGCGTCGGCATCGCGGCGAAAGGCGCAAAAGCTGCAATGCTGTTCGCAAATATTGGTGTAGTTGATGTTGCGGTTGATGACATAGGTGACGACCTCGCCCACCTGTCGCCGTCGCAGTTCATCAGCGGCCTGGCGGAGAGCGGCGATCGCCCCTGGGTCGGTTTGCCGCAGCAGCACCACGCCCTCCGCCTCGGTCAGGTCTGCCCCCGACAGCGCCCGCTCTAGGATGTGGCTCACGGTTCCTGAATGCGTCGCTACCATAGGTGCCTTGGCTTGCCTAGTCGATCTTGCCTAGTCGATATAGCTGATCACTTCCTCTAGAGGATAGCGAACCTTGGGACGGGCGGCCGACTTGTCATCCTCGGCGCGATAGCCAGCGGGACACATCACCACCGACGCATACTCGCCGCCCGCCAGCCCCAGCAGTTCGTCTACTTTGGCAGGCGCAAAGCCTTCCATCGGGCAGGTGTCTACGCCCAGCAGCGCCGCCGCCGTCATGAACTGACCCAGGGCAATGTAGGTCTGGCGCTTGGCCCATTCGTGCAAATCCAGCGGGTAGGGCGGCTTGTCCAAAAAGCCCTTGACCACATTGGCAAAGCCCTGCAAATTTTCAACACTGGTCTGCTGCACGTCCGCCATGCGAGCGATGTAGCGATCGACATCGGCCGCGTCGGTCTTGACCTTGGCGGCAAACACGACCAGATGCGATGCATCCACCACCTGCGTTTGTCCCCAAGACAGGTCTACAATTTGGCGGCGCAGTTCTGGATTTCGCACCACCAGAAATTTCCACGGCTGAAGCCCAAAGGACGAGGGCGCAAGCACCAAGCTCTGTTCCAAAACCTGCCACGTGGGTTCGGGAATCGTCTTAGACGGGTCAAATTTTTTGGTGGCATAGCGCCATTGAAGCTGCTGAAGCACTGTGTCGGCAGCAACCGGATTCGGAGCAATCGGATCAGCAGAAAGTGTCATAGAAATGGCCTGGTGTGAAGTGGCTTGTAGCAGAAACGCATCCAATAGGGTCAGGACTGGCGCAGTTAGCTTTCCTGAACCTCTCTTAAAGTAGGGAGACTTGCTGGAGAGGGCATTCCCACTAGAAGGCTAAGTTAATATTTGCTTAATAGTTCAACCGTGTAAAGGTTTAGTACGAAAACATTCTGCAAAGTATTTACTGAGCTTGCAAACTGTTATGCGCCGAACCCATCAGGCAACCCGGCCGATCGCCCGCAGGGCTGCCCAGGCGCGAGCAGAGCAGTCCTCCTGGCGCAGACTGGCGATCGCCCGCCACTGAATGCCCTCTGGGCCGACCTCGGTCGGATCGCCTTGGAGCATTGCGGGACGTGCGGGCAGCGTGCATTGGTGAATCAGGTGAATGGTGTGCGAGATGGGCGCGTCGGCGTTTGGGAAAAACTGCTCGAACACAGTCAACAGGCGATCGCACTGGAAGTCTTGAATCCCTGTCTCTTCCCAAACCTCGCGGCGTAGCCCCGTCAAGATGGGTTCCATCGGCTCTAGCCCGCCCCCTGGCAAGTCCCAGCAGTCGGGTTCTGGCGGCGATAGCTGGTGCAGCATCAGCACCTCATCTCCGTCCAAAAACAGTGCAACAACGGCGACGCGCAGCGGGGACCCTGGAATGCTGGATATCGGCTGGGTGTCCGACATTATTCAATCCTCAGGTTAAAGAGTAGGCGCATGTAGAGGTTGGCGGGATCGTCCAGTAGCTCGAAGATTTCCAGGTCAGATTGCAGCGCATCGAGGCGATCGCCCAGCAGAGTGCGGCTCCGAGAATCTTCCGGCAGACGACTCTGCAAATCAGACAAAAACTGTTCGCCGAAGCTGAGGCGCTTGGGATATTCCTCCACCGACCAAGTTTCCAACTTCGCCTCGGCGGCAGCTTCTTTGAGCGCGGCTTGCAGCCCGCCCAGTTCGTCTACCAGCCCCACCTCCTTGGCCGCTACGCCCGACCAGACGCGCCCCTGCCCCACCTGGTTAACCTGCTCCCGCGAGAGGGGCCGTGCCGATGCTACGGTGTCTAGAAATGTACTGTAGGCTTGCTCGGCCATCCTTCGCAGCAGCGCCATTTCTGCTTCGGTGCGGGGGCGGGAGGTAGTTTCAATGTCGGCATAGCGCCCCGTTTTGATGATGTCCCAGGTAACGCCGTTGCGGTTTGCAAGGGTCTGGAAATTGGGCACGAGTCCAAACACGCCGATGGAGCCTGTGACGGTGTTGGGCGAGGCAAAGACCTTGCTTCCCTGGGCAGCAATGTAGTAGCCGCCGGAAGCCGCAATATTGCCCATCGAGGCGATCACGGGCTTTTCCTTTCGCATCAGCGTCACTTCGCGGGCGATTAGGTCAGAGGCGACTGCGCCGCCGCCGGGACTGTTGATCCGCAACACCACGGCTTTGATATCCTTATCTAGCCGCAGATCTCGCAGCAGCTTTACAAAGCGATCGCTCCCGATCTGCCCCGTGCTGCCCGTGCCGCCTACGATGTCGCCGTTGAGATAGACCAGCGCAATGCGATCGCCCCGCTTTTTCTCCGCCGCCACCGCCTCAGCATAGGTGCCCAAACCAACGCTGCGAAAGGTCTTGTCGTCTTCCTTGCGATCGGTCAACTTTTTTAGGTCAGCGAGTACCTCATCGGGATAGGCAACCCGATCAATCAGTCCCGTGGTCTTCGCTTCGGTAGCCATCAGCAGACCGCCACTGTCGGCGATCGCCTGGATCTGGGTGGGCGACAGGTCGCGGTGCTGGCTGGCGGTTGTAATCACTTCAGTCCACAGATCTCGCAGCAGCGCTTCGGTTTGCTGACGCGCTTCGGGGCTGTTGTTCTGGCGGGTAAAGGGTTCCACCGCCGACTTGTAGCGCCCCACCTGAAGCACCTGCACACCCACGCCGAATCGCTCCAGCGCCCCTGCAAAGAAGGTCATCTCCGAGCGCAGGCCGTTCATCTCCAGCACGCCCGCCGGGTTCATGGCCAGATCGGTTGCCACCGAAGCCAGGTAATAGTCCCGCTCGCTCCAGTTCACGTCGTAGGCGTAGATGGGTTTGCCGCTGTCGCGGAAGGTGTTGAGCGCCTGCCGCACTTCCCGCAGCGTGGCATAGCCTGTGGTGGCAGGCAGATTCCCCTCCAGCAATAGCCCCACGATTTTTTTGTCTGCTGCGGCCGCTTCGATCGCGTCTACGGCGGTTCGCAGCGAGACGGGCTGGCGGGTCGTGCGCCCAGAGAGCGCCTCTTGAAAGACCTGGCCGGGGTTCACCGGAACGGGCGCGTCAGCAATGCCCCGATCCAGATTCAGCGTTAGCACGGATTTATCTTCAACCCTGGGCCCGCTGTCGCGTCCAGAAAGGGCGATCGCCACCAGCAGCATCACCATCCCGCCCGCACTCAGCACGCCAAATAGCGCCAGCCCAGTCAGCGTTGCCAATACATTCTTCAGAAAATCGCGCATGGGAGTGAGGAATTGTGTGGATTTTGGATTTTAGATTGGCGATTTTAGATTGGCGATTTTAGCTTGGAGATTTAGATTGCCAGATTATTGCCAATTTCAAGAGTCTGTGGGGCTTCCAGCGATTTTATCAGTCTGCTAGATTCAGTCCGCTAGATTCAGGGCGCTAAATTCAGGGCGCTAAATTCAGGGCGCTAGATTGCCCCTGATCCGACGACGCGAGACAGCAGGGTGAACACGCCGAAGCCAATGAGCAGCACCCCACTCGCAGGCGTAATCCAGCCCGACCAGCGGCGCAGTTCCAGAATTTTTTTGAGAGAGGCAGTAAACGTGCCCGCCAGGATCAGCGGTGCAACGTAGCCCAACGTATAAGACAGCAGCAGCACACTGCCCAGTAGCGGGTCGCGGGTTGTCGAAACCCAGGCCAGCAGCGTCGCCAGCACCGGCGTGCTGCACGGCGAGGCCACCAGCCCAAAGGTCAGCCCCAGCAGGTAGGAGCGCACGCTTTCGGGCCAGTCTTTGGAAATCCACTCCATGCCCGTGAAGGAGGGCAACCGCAGCGGCAGGGCTTCCAGCAGGTTCAGGCCCATGAGAATGGCGATCAGGCTGACAATAATCGGCAGCCCGATGCCGACCTGGCCGTAGATGCGGCCGGCGATCGCCGCCAAAATTCCCAGCGCTGCCAGCGTTGTCGCCAGCCCCAGCGCAAACCAGGTCGATTGGGCCGCAGCCTGCCAGCGGCTCTTGGCTTCGTAGCCGCCGATATAGCCGATGGTGATGGGCAGCATGGACAACATACAGGGCGTGAGGCTGGTCAACAGGCCGGCGACAAAAATAATGCCCACGCTGGCAGGCGAGAGGTGGGTCAGTTGTCCCGACACCAGCACATCTGCTGCGTGCTGGAGGTGATAGAGCGAGGTTTTCAGAGTCTCAAGCATAGGCAGCAGGCAGGGTTGCGACGGATGATAGGCAGGACGGAGCCGTTTATTTCTTCCCCTCAATTGTAGAGTGTGCCCGGAAACGCCACAGATTCTCAGAGTATTGGTATGGTGAAGCTGGATTTGGCGGGTCTAAGTGCCAACCCTTACGCCGACTCCTGCACCGACTCCTGCACCGACTCCTGCACCGATCTGCGGGGCGTGAATCTGGACTTCTAGAACCTGACGCTCCCGGAAGATTACGGAATTTTCACAGGCGCTTAATCAAAACATCGATCCAGTTCCGAACAATCCGATCCATCCTGGTAAGCAAGCGTAAAGGATTGCAACTACCATGCCCGGACTCGATTCTTTAACCTGGCACGATGTTGAAAACGGGATGCGGCAACTCGCTATCCCAGTGGCCCTGATGCTCGCCGCGACCCTGGCGATTGGGCTACGGCTGATGCCCCCGTCTGCCCGCCGCGTTGCCCGAAATGTCATCCTGTTTCTGGTCTGCTTTGGGCTGGTGGTGGTTTCCCCAACTGGGGTGGCTGCGCTAGAGCGGGGTATGGCGGTGTTTGCCGCTCCAGATACAGGGGAATTGGTGGATGCCATTGTGGTGCTGGGGCGCGGGCGGCGGCTCAACCCGTCGCGGGTGGCCACGGTGGCTGAACTGTGGAATGCGGGGCGATCGCCCCAGATTTTTGCCAGCGGCGCGAGTGATGCGCCCCTGATTGTAGAGTCGCTGCGGGCGGCAGGCATTCCGGCTGAGGCGCTGGGCGGCGAAGAATGCTCTCGCACAACGGAGGAGAACGCCTGGTTTTCTCGCGCTACCCTGTTTCCCCAGGGCGTGCGGCGGATTTTGTTGGTCACCGATTATCCGCATCTCTGGCGATCGCAGATGACTTATGAAAGCGTCGGTTTTTCCGTTATCACCCACCCCAGCCCCCTGCGCAACACGCTCTCTCGCAAGCGCCGTCTCTCGCTCATGACCCGCGAATCGCTAGCCCTCATTGCCTACCGCCTGAAGGGCAGGCTGGGCGATCGCACCACTCTCGACACACCTGCTTACGTAGAAAAGCGGCTAAGCCAGCAGCAGTGTTTGGTTGGTAGAGCAGCGGGGCAGGCTTAATCGGCGCGATTAGCGATTATTCATCACTCTTCTACCGCTTATCACTCTTCTACCGGTAGCCCCAGCCGTCGCTTCAGCCTAAACCAGCGATCGCGCAATTGCCAGAATTTGCTGGTCTCCATTGCGGCGATGCGGCCACGGGCGCGGCCGAGTTCTGCCTCAAGGTGCTGAATCGCTTCGGGCTGGCTAGCTTGCCGTTCGCGATCGCGCAATTCTTGCAGGCTGAGGAGGGTTTGTCCGGGTGCAAACTCCTGCTTCCAAAACATCAGACGGAGGCGGCGCATCGCATCGCGCCAGGCGACTTTGCCGCTGTAGCTGGCGTTGTCTTGGGTGTCGCTGCGCCAGTAGACCTCGGCCGTGGCCTCGTAGCTAAAGCAAAACTCAGCCCGCTGGCAGAGCATCAGCACCAGGCAAAAGTCTTCGCCCAGATCCAGCAGCGGGTCGCGGTCGAGAATGTCTTGAAGCAACTGACGGCGAACGACGTAGGAATTGGGTGGCATGAAGTTTCTTAGCTCCAGCAAATCTTGCAGCCGAAAGGGTTGGAAGTAGGGCAGGGTAATAGTGTCCATTTGGTGCAATGTTTCAGGGCTGCCGGATTCTAGAACCTTGAGCGTGCCGGAGTAGGCAACCCCAATGTTGGACTGCTGTTCGAGGATCTTTACCAGAGTATGCAAATGGTTGGGATGGATCGCGTCGTCATCGTCCAGGATGGCAAAGTAGGGCGCATCGACGGCACGGAGGCCCGTCCAGAGGGTGGTGCTGCGGCAGGGAGCAGGGCTGGCAAGGCGGCGAAACTGGAGGCGATCGCCATAGTGCCCCAAAAACGCCTCATCCAGCCCCAGCACAGGCTGATATTCCACCAAAATCACGCCGATATTTGGATAGGTCTGGGCGGCGAGGCTGTCGAGGGCGCGACGAATATAGGACAGAGGACGACCCCCCACCCGCACAATGACCTGCACCTGGGCAGGCGGTTGGGCACTCATGGGCGCAGGCACAAAGCCTTTGAAGCCTTTGTCTGTCAGCAGGGCCTCGTGGTGTGGCAGCAGATCAAGCAAATGCTTTTCTAGCGTGTAGTGCTGGATAAAAATTTCGTGAGCGGCGGCGGCCAAGGCTTCGGCCTGCTGGGGGTGCTGGGCGATCCAAGCCATGTGCTGCGAAATTTGCTCGACCTGTTCTGCGGGGTCGGCATCGGCATCGATATACAGCACCGTGTCGCCAAAGGCTTCGCGGATAAAGGCGTGGTCGCTGCAAATGGCAACGGCTCCGGCAGCGGCGATCTCAAAGATCCGCATGGAGGGCATTTCGGCCTGGCGGTGTTCTTCCCGGTGCAAACATAGCCCCACCCCTGCGCTGTGAATCGCCTCAAACACGCTGTTGCCGTCGTAGGGCAGTGCGCCGCGATGGGTCTGGTTCAGATAGGTCCAGCCGTCGGGGTTGCCGTATACGTCCATGTAGGGCTGCTGGTCTAGCCCTTCAAAGAGTTGCTTGAAGCGGGGCCCGTCCCAGTTTGACCCCAGATAGACCAGGCGCGGCTGGCTCAGGTCGGGCGGGCGATAGGCCGTTTTGGGGGCGCTGGTGTAGAAGGGCGATTTGAAATAGCGCTTGGGGGTGTGGCAGAGCAGGTGATGCAGCCAGCGATCGACGACGCGGGAGCCGATCAGGTAGCCGTCGTAGGACAGGGTGTTGGTAATCAGTCGATCGGTGCCTTCAAAAAATTCGGGCGGACTCCACATGCAGAGATAGGTGGGCACGGGCGCAACCTTGGGGGTCCAGTGGTGCAGCACGATGACGCAATCGGGCTGAGCGGCGCGAATTTCCGCTGCGGTTTGCACTTCGACCGCCTGCCAGCCAATGTTTTCTGCGGCCAGCGCCAGCCGCCGAGACATTTCGACTTCGGCAATGTAGGGCTTGTCGAAAAAGGGATTTTGGATGGCAAGTTTCATGAGGGCGATCGCAGACAGCAGGCAAAAACCGAGCGCAAGGGACGCAAAGCGCTAGAGTTTATCTTAGGGCATCCCGCTAACCCCTCTAGATTTGCTATGACTTCTTCGGCAGACCGTCCCATTTTGATCTACACCGTCCACAAAGCGGCTTCGATGTTTTTGCATCGGCTGACGCGGCAAATCGCGAGGGAACTGGAGATGGAGTATTTCTCTATTAACAACAAGGCGGCGGGCTATCAAGAAGTGAAGGAATTGTCCTGGAATGGGTTCATCCAAAAATATCTGAGTCAGGCAGAAAAACGAGCTTGCTTCGGCCCAATTCGCTCGCTCGAAGCGATGCCCTCTATTCCCGAAGAAATAGCAGATTTCTCGGTAGTTCTGCATCTACGAGATCCGCGAGACGTGCTGGTTTCTTCGTTCTTTTCCAATGCCTTTAGCCATCCGGTCAATCCGGTGATTTTCAATCCGGATGAAGCAGCCCGACAGGAATGGATTGAGCGGGGTATTGATGCGTTTGTAATCGAGCGATCGCCCGTTGTGATCGATCGCTATAACTACGTGATTGCCAACCTGCTGGGACGAGAGAATGTCCTCTTTTTGAAGTATGAGGATATGGTACTCAGCTATCAGGAATGGCTAGCAAAGTTCCTGTCAGTTTTTATTGCGCCAGAGCCAAATGTCCCAACTGAAACCCAGCCCAAAGGACTGCTGGCGCTGCTAGAAAAGCTGCCGCTGGTTCAACGAGAAGGGCGATCGCCCAGCCCCACCTTCTCTGCACTCTATCAGGAGCTTTTTGAAGCCCACAAAGCTGATTTCCAGGTAGAAGATGAAGACGTTTATCGCCACAAGCGACAGGTGCTTCCCGGAGATCACACGCGCAAGCTGCAACCGGAAACGATTGCGATTCTAAACGAGAAATTCGCAGAGATCCTCAACGCCTTGGGATACGAACCAGTTGCGAATTCACAAATCCATTAGGAGCGCCGTATCAGCTACGAACTTAGGACTAACGCAGTGGGACGATTTCTCGCGGGCTGCGGCCGCGAGAAATTGTCCAAAATCCAGAAAACTGATCGCAAGTGCATCAGTCCTGGAACTATTCCAACTCTACCGACACAGGTGGGGCTGCGGAATCGTCGGGCTGGGTCGGGCTGCTGGAGTCGCGCATGAGTTGGGCGATCGCCCCAATGAGTTGACTCAGCTTGCCTTCGTCTAGCAGCGTGTTAATCAGCGACAGCCCGCTAGTAGACAGCAAGAGTTGGCTCACGTCGGGGCTTTTGCCGTTGCCGTTGCTGCCCGCGCCAGGGAAGGCGTAGATGCGGGCATCGCCCAAAACACCCGGCTGCGGAGCCAGCGCTTTGACAATTTCTGGCAGCTTTTCGGAGAGTTCTGGCCAGAGCGTGACCAGCGTTTGCGCCGTCAGGTTGGGCGTGCTGATCAGGTTGCGGGCGGTGAGTTCTGCTTGCAAGCCTTCGGCTTCGGCCAGCAGCTTGTCGCGCTGGGCGGCGGCCAGGGTGCGGATGGATTCGGCCTCTAGCTCTGCCGCCTGACGGGCGATTTCGGCCTGACGACGACGGCGGAACACGTCGATTTCCACCACGTTTTGTTCTGAAATGCGCTTTTCCTGGGCGGCGCGTTCAGCCGCGATGACGGCCAACTGGCGCTGCCGTTCGGCGACTTCCAGTTCGGTCGCGGTGGTTACGCCCGCTTCGGCACGGGCCCGCTCTGCGTCGGCCTCCAGGCTTTCCTTGCGCTTGGTAGCAATGGCGATCGCCGCATCCTCCTGGGCAATCCGCGCCAGCCGCTCGGACTCTGCCACCTGCACCTGCGCCTCCAGCCGCTGCGATTCCACCGTTTTTTGGCGGGTGATTTCTGCCAGGTCTGCCTCCTGCTGCTGCAACGCCTGAGCCACTTTCAGCTTTTTCTGCTGTTCCTCTAGAGCAATGTCCGCCTGAATTTGGCTCTGCTGCACGCCCAACTGCTTGCGGATTTGCTCCTCTTCCACCGTTTTTTCCTGGAGGATCTTGGCCCGCTGGGTGGCGGCCAGTTCCTTCACTTTGGATTCTTCAATTTCTCGCTCCCGCTGTGCCTTCAGGCTTTCTACCTGCAACTGCTGTTCCAGACGAGCGGTTTCCTTTTCTTGCAAAATTTGGAGCGATCGCTTCTCAGCATCCAGTTCTTTTTGCTCGATGGCGACCTGCGTAGCCAGTTCCACTTCCCGCTTTTGCTGAATGGATTTTTGAATCGTCTCTGTCCGCAGCCGCACCCCCTGCGCGTCAAAGAAGTTGTTGGTGTCGTAGGTGTCGCTTTCCTGAATTTCCGATACGGCAATGTTGTTCAGCGTTAGCCCAACTTTCGCCAAGTCGGGCTGCATCAGGTTTAGCACTTCCTGGGCAAAGCCCAGCTTGTCGGAGTCGATTTCCGCCAGACTCTTTGTTTTTGCAGCGGCCCGAATCGCGTCGTCTGCCCGCTTTTCCAGCGCATTTTTGATGTCCTCTGGCGTAATCTTGTTGCCCTGCGATAGCCGCGCAGCAGCCGTTAGCACATCCTCCTCAGAGGCCGTGATGCAGACATAGAAAGTAGCCCGCATGTCGGCACGCAGATAATCTTTCGTGCGAACGGCAAGTTTACCGGCCCGCTCCACGTCGATAGAGATTTCGCGCAAGGGCACGCGAGTCAGTTCATGAAAGCCAGGAAGAACGACGCAGCCCCCATTCAAAATCACGGTTTTGCGCTTAAAAAAGACCCCGCCCGTTCGCACAAATGCCTCGTTGTTGGGCGTAATTTTGTAAACACGGGTGTACGCAAAAACTGCTACTAGGAGCAACAGAACCAGACTGCCGATTAACGCTGGGAATACGAGCAGTCCGCTTACAGGAAGCTGAGCCAGCGGAGAGGGAGCAGGCGCAGGGTCGAGCGGGGCGATCGCCACAATTTCGGAATACTCAGCATCACGCGCCTGAAACTCGTCCAGTTCATAAACCGGAACCGTGGGCAAAGACTGAATGAACGTTAGCCAGAACAGCATTGGAATATCCCTAAGATGAATTAAAGTAGCTCAACGAGAATCTTTGAGAGCATGAGAACCGTTCAGCCAGTGATCCTGGTCGGGACTGTCCTTCGCAATGACCAGATAGCCCGCTCCCGATCGCTCGATCACCAGCACTGTGTCTCCCCGCTGGGGCAACACGCTGGCCCAGTCTGGCAGCATAGCGTTCACCGTCACCCGATTGCGGGCTACATCCAGCACGTCTACCTGGCCGATGCGCCCTTCTGCCACGCTGGGAATGTGCCCCGTGCTGACAATCCCCAGACAACCCACGAGGCGATCGCCACTGGCATCTTCTCCAAAGGAGGCAAAAATTCGCCCTAGCGGCCGCGCAATTTGCCCACCTAGCACCAGCGCCAGCCCAAACGACCCCAGCAGCACAGAGCCATTTGCCAGACTCCCCAGCAGCGTTTCCAGGGTTCCCCCCAGAAACACATTACCCATCCAGCCCAGCAGCCCCCACAGGCTGAAGTCTGTCGCCAGCAGCAGCATTAGCGGCGCACGACCCAACCCAAACCACCGCAGCACGTCTAGCGGACTGAATTCGCTGCCAGAATCGACATCAGTATCCAGGTCGAGCGGCGCAGAAACCTCGAAGTCTACGTCCAACTCTGCGTCCAGATCTACATCCAGATCGGCATCCAAGTCCAGATCAGCGTCTAAATCTGCATCATCGCCGCCGCCAGAAAAAATGACTACCAGAAACAGCGCCACTCCAATTCCAAGCAGCACCCAGTAAGGTAAGTTAGCAGCGGCAAAGACAGGCATGATGACGGCAGACTGAAGAAGGGGCTGAAACCTGCTGCGATCGCCCCGTCGTGCTGGCTTAGCAGCGGGGGCAAATGTGCCAGCGAAAAAATCGTCTACTCAGAATCCACTACAGCAAAGTCAGGCAGCATTCCCGAAACCGGAGTTCTATGCGCCCATCCTAGCGGCCCTAGAATAGAAGTACGGCAAACGTGACTGTTTCTTAACGTCTAAAGGCTATGAAACTAAAGCGCATTGGGCATGTGGCGATCCGCGTCGAGGATCTAGATCGGGCGGCGCAGTTCTATCAGAACTTGGGCATGGATCTGGTTTGGAAAGACCCAGACTGGGCATATCTGAAAGCGGGGGACGATGGGCTGGCGTTGCTGAGTGCCGCCTACGAGCAGGCGGGGCCCCACTTTGGCTTTGTGTTTGGCGATCGCGCTGAGGTGGACGCTGCCTACGAGCAACTTAAAGCCGAAGGGGTTCACGTCACGCCCGTCCACGAACACCGCGACGGCACGGCTTCGTTCTATGGCCGCGACCCCGACGGCAACTGGTTTGAATACCTTTACGAGCCAGTCGCCGTGCCTGCCTAGTGGTTTGTCAACTTTCGTTTTGTCAACTTTCGTTTTACGGTTAACCCCTCAGTTCGTAGTTGGCGCTGTAGCGCTAAAGCGCTGACTACAAACCCTAATTTCTAATGTTTACGCTGCACTGGTCTGGCGACATAGGCGAGCAGGCGGGCGCAATAGCTTACGGAGTAAGCGCAAAGGTTGGCTGACTGCACCTTAATCTCTGTCGATTTTCCCCGGAGCCTGTCGCCATGACAAAAAGCAAAGATCTGACGGTTTTGATCATTTCGCTGCTGGTTACCGTCGGCTCGATCGGTCTGCTGTCTGCCTGGATTTTTCCTCGCCTTCAGCCAGGACGAATGTCGCCGACGGTTGTGAGCACGTCCTCCTCCCCAACCGTAGGTGAGGTGCCGCCAGACCTAAGCAGCCTGCCAGACCGAATCAGCCTTGGCAATCGGCACTTAATCGCGTCAGTCACCACGCCTGCCAAGCGGGAGGGCATTGCCGCGTTTGACGCGCAAGACTACGACAAGGCGGTGGAGTGGTTTGAGCTATCGCTGAAGGCCCTGCCCAACGACCCGGAGACGCTAATTTATCTGAACAATGCGCGGCTGTCGCGGCAGCAGACCCCTTACAAAATTGCCACCAGCGTTCCCATTGGCAAAAATCTCAACGTGGCGCAGGAGATTTTGCGGGGCGTGGCCCAGGCACAGGATGAGGTCAACCGCAGCGGCGGCATCAACGGTGCGGGTCTAGAAGTCACCATCATCAACGACGACAATGACCCGGCAGTCACACGAGAAATGGCGAAGCTGCTGGTGGAAAACGAGAGCCTGCTGGCAATAGTAGGACATAACACCTCGGATGCGTCGATGGCCGCAGCGCCGATCTATCAACAGCATGGGCTGGTGATGATTTCTCCCACGACCTTTGATGCCGATGTCGCGAAAGTAGGTAACTTCGTTTTTCGAGCGGTGCCCACCCCCCAGTCGATGGTGACCCCGCTGGTGGACGACATTCTGGCGCGATCGCCCCGTCCTGCCAAAATCCTGGTCTGCTACGATTCCACAGCGCCCGACAACAATCAGTTTCGGAATGCGTTTGTGGATGTGCTGACGGGGCGCGGCGGCGAGATTGTAAAAGTGATCAACGAGCGGGGCGAAGACTTGTGCGATTTTGCGTCTGAGGGGTTTGATCCGGAAGCGGCGATCGCCCAGGCGCTTCAGCAGCAAGCGACAGGGCTTTACCTCGGCCCCAGCATCAACTATCTCGACCCGGCAATTGCGGTAGCGCGGGCGAATAGCGGACGGCTGTCGCTATACAGCAGCCCGTCGCTCTACACTCACAAAATCTTGCAGGACGGGCAACAGGCCGTCGCAGGGATGATCTTGCCAACGCCCTGGAGTCCCGATGCCTATCCAGATTTTGCCCGCAAAGCACAGCAACTTTGGGGAGCTACAGTAAACTGGCGCACTGCCACCGCCTACGACGCGACGCAGGCGATCGCCGAAGGATTACTGCGTGCGGGCAATAGCCGCAGCACCTTGCAGCAAGCCCTGACCTCTCCTGACTTTGCCGCCACCAGTGCTGGCAAGGGCGCAGTGCGGTTTCTGGACACGGGCGATCGCCGCCTCACGCCCGTCCTGGTGCAAGTTCAACGAATCGAGTCAGGCAGCTACCGATTCAAAGCCATTGATTAGCGGCCAGCAAAGGTTGGACGATCCATTTCATTGAGCGCCAAAGTTACTATTGGATTACCGCCCAGGCAGGCAAGAAGCAGCCTCACCCAGTTTTCCATTACGCTAAAGCCAGGACTTACGCACCTGAAATCGTTTCCTGGATTTTGAATGATTTCTCGTGGGTTGCGCCCTCAAGAAGTCGTCCAACTGCGTAAGCCCTATGCATAACTCCTGGAAATCAAGCGCAACGATCCGCAAAAGTGGGAACGCATCGTAGATTGGCTCAGCGTTTTGTTTGCAGGCGGCACTGAAGCCGTCAAAGCGTTCTATCCGCTGGCAGGTATCCCAATTGAAGTGGCTCGAAAGCTGTACGAGATTTACACCAAAAATCGTAAACCACTGCCAGAGGGATAGATTGCGCTGTCATTGATGCAGCGAAGTTGGTTTGGTTGGTTGCATAGAGGGCGATCGCCCCTTTTCGGTCACTCTGTCTGCATCCTGCCGATGGCGCTGGGTTTCCGCATTGAACACAATCACAAACTGCGCCTGGGGCAATAGCCGCCGCACGGCTTGCAAATAGCCCTCCGCATCAGCGCGTTTGCAGAAGGCGGCCACCGTGATCCGCTGCATTTTGGGCAGCAGGCGCACGACAAGCCACCGATTCAACGAGTCTCGGTAAGGCATAATGGTTCTGTTCCGTTGAGTGTGGATGATTCCGCAGCAAGGGAAGCTAAGCCAGTGCAGAAAGGTTGGTCGCCGGGATGCACTGGCTTTATGTCATGTCCGGGAATTATGCCCAATATATGACAGTTCTTTTAATTAAGTCAACTTAGTCAAGATTGACAAAGCTTGGATGGAGTCTCTAGGGGAAAAGCTGAAAAAGTGCCGTGAGGCGGTTGGTGTAACTCAGCGCCAAGTTGCGGCGGCGCTGGACGTGACTGTGACCACTGTGCAAAATTGGGAGTCTGGCAGGCACATTCCTAAACTGACGCTTCATCAGACCAAGGCGCTGTGTGATTTATTAAAAGTTACTCTGGAAGACTTGGTTGGTTAATCTGCCAGTAACGCTAGAGCGCTGTTTGCTAGAGCAGTATTTAGATGACGTTAAAGCAAGTCTTGCGAGCAAGAAGGAGAGAGCTTGGGGCTAACCCGTATACAGGTAGCGAGGGCTTGTGGTGTGGTGGAATCGACCGTGATCAACTGGGAGAGCGATCGCTACAAACCGAAGCTTTACGCGACCCAGATAAAAGCAGGCTGCGACTTGTTGGGCTTTATGCTGGAGGAACTATCAGCCGCAGAGGTTGACGAATGATGCACCTACTTAAACCGGCGATCGCCTATTTTGCCTGTCTATTTGCCACCGGTTTTTTGTTAGGAACAATCCGGGTTTTATTAATCGTGCCGCGCCTCGGAGAGCGTACCGCAGAGCTATTAGAGATGCCCTTTATGCTGGTTGCGATTCTAATCGCAGCCCGGTGGATAAATCAGCAATATCTCAGCAGCGCAGAGCCATTTCAAAGATTAGGAGTCGGGTTTATTGCGCTGTTGTTTATGCTAATTGCCGACTTTGGAGTTGGCGTGTTTTTGCGAGGAATGCAGCCGCTAGAAGTAATCACGTCACGCGATGCGATTTCTGGCATAGTTTATTATGGAATGCTGCTTTTGTTTGCGCTCATGCCCTGGATTTTGGGTCGCAAACATTAGGGGAAAGTCTGGAATGGAAAGTCTGAAATGAAAAGTCTGGAATTATCGGCCTAGCCAGTCGGATAAAACTGGAAATTGAAACAGGTTGACCACCGACTGCCACGCCGGGCCTGCGCCCTGGAGCCAAAGGGCGATCGCAAATCCCAGCAGCGGCAGCAGCGCGTAATAAGCCAGTCCACGCCAAAACCAGCGGTCGAGCGATCGCCCCTGAACGCGCAGCAGCAGCGCCAGCCCCACCAGCAGCGCCGCCGCCGCCAAATGAGCGATCAGCACCAACTCTAGGCTGAGAAACCAGGCAAAAAAGCCCGCCCAGCCCGGTGCAAACAGATTGAAAAAAACGTAGAGCGCTCCCAGCAGCAGCGCCAGTGGGCCAAGCCAGGTAAGATAAAAAAAGTAACTTTGGCGATGACTAGGGCGATCGCCGCTAGGGCCTGACCTGCTTTCCTGCCGCATTTTGTCCTACTTCTTGCTAAATGGTTACCTCTCTAGCAGACGAAATTCAATCTGCAAAAGTTTCTCCTATTGCGTCAGGAAACTTGCGATGCGGTCTACGGCGGTTTCCAAAATAGCGGGGTCGTGAACCAAGGCAAAGCGGACATAGCCCTCGCCGGATTTGCCAAAGCCTGCGCCAGGAGACACCGCAACGCCCGTGGCTTCGACCAACTGAGTGCAAAAATCGACGGAGCGATCGCCCCAGGGTTGCGGCAGCTTTGCCCAAACGTACATGGCGGTGTGGGGAATGGGCACGGCCCAGCCGATGCGGTTCAGGGCGCTGAGGAACACATCGCGCCGCTGCCGGAAGGTGTCTACCACAGTTTGCACGGTGTCTTGGGGTCCCGTCAGCGCGGCGATCGCCCCATTCAAAATGCCGCGATATTGGTTGAAATCCACCGCTGCTTTTACCTGCCGCAGCGCCAAAATCAGTTCCGCGTTGCCAATCGCATAGCCCACGCGAAAGCCGCCCATGTTGTAAGACTTGGACATGGTGAAAAACTCGATAGAGCAGCGCTTTTGCGGATCGGCTTGCAGCACCGAGGGCGGCGGCGTGGCGCTAAAGTGCAAATCTGCGTAGGGAAAATCGTGAACCAGCACCAGGTCATGCCGCAGGCAAAACTCGACCGCCTGCTGGAAAAACGAGAGCGGGGCGATCGCCGCTGTGGGATTATGCGGATAGCTCAGCACCATCATCCGCGCCTGCGCCAGCACGGGCGGAGGCACATCGTCAAACACAGGCAGGAATCCATTTTCCGCCCGCAGCGGCATGGGATAAATCTGCCCGCCTGCCAAATACACGCCGCCCGCATGGGATGGATAGCCCGGATCGAGCAGTAGGGCAAAATCGCCCGGATTTAGCACTGCTAGCGGCAAATGCGCTGTGCCCTCCTGAGAACCAACCAGCGGCAGCACCTCCGTTTCGGGGTCTACTGCAACGCCAAATTTCTGCGTATACCACTGCGCCGCTGCTTCTCGAAAGGCTCGCGTGCCGTGAAACAGCAGGTAGCCGTGGGTGCTGGGGTCGGGCAGCGATTGGGCGATCGCCTCTAGCACATGGGGCGGCGTGGGCAAATCCGACGATCCCAGCGACAGGTCTATCACATCGCGGCCCAGCGCCCAGGCCCGCGCCTTGGCCCGATCCATATCGGCAAAGACATTGGTACGAAGCGGTTGGAGACGATTGGCGAGTTGCATTTTAGGCTTGAGAGACGAGGGGGCTTGGGGTATTGGGGTAACGGGTGATGAGATTGGACATCGCGCCACACTCCCTCCAAAAAATTGGGTGAGGACGGCAACTCCATCCCCACCCTAACGCACCGAGCGCACCTTAAACGCAACCTCCAG
This sequence comes from Thermoleptolyngbya sp. M55_K2018_002, assembly GCF_015295965.1. Taxonomy (NCBI): domain Bacteria; kingdom Bacillati; phylum Cyanobacteriota; class Cyanophyceae; order Oculatellales; family Oculatellaceae; genus Thermoleptolyngbya; species Thermoleptolyngbya sp. M55_K2018_002. Next base: position 2,826 of record NZ_DVEA01000014.1, on the reverse strand, counting down.
CGCAACCTCAAGCGCTAGTTTTCACACAAGTTTCCAAGTGTCGATTTTCAGGAAAACCTCCGGGTTTCTAACCTTGACGCAGAACCGTAGCCTACGGTTCCCGCTGTGGGCAGACTTCTCCGTTGCCAGGTGGGGGCGATCGCCCACCGCCAGACATTCGAGCCAAGCGTCCTAAATCATCCTCTTTAAATCATCCTCCTCAATCGGGTGACGTTGAGACGACTGCCCAGTTCTGCGCTAGTTCCGCACGCTAGTTCTGCACGCTAGTTCTGCACAATTGTCAGGCTGAAGGGATGGCGGCTGCCTCGCTCTAGATCGCCGACGAATACCGAGTAATTGCCACGCTCCCAGGCCCCCGACGCTTCGATCACGCCATTAGACAAGTTGGTGGCGCGGGCACAGCCCTTGACGCTGCCATCGGCTCCCAAAATCAGCAGCGTGGGGCGGCCACCACCCTCGACGCGAAACCGCAGCGAGGTAAAGGCCTCGGTGACGCGCACGGTCTGCACGGGGCGATCGCTCACAAAGCCGCAACTGCTGGCCTGCGACCCGCCAGAGGTGCCGCTAATCACCTGCTCTCCTTGCAGCGGTGTGGTGACCTGGGCCATCGCCGCCAGCGACATAGCCAGCACGCCCAGCGCGGCCGTGGGCACAATCTGCCAGTTGATATGAAATTTGCTCTTTTGAAAAGCTGCTTTACGTGTCATGTTCCTCTCTACTCCCCATACGCTCAGCGAGAGGGGCGATCGCCACTGAATTAATTTCGGGATTGATTTCGGGATGTCTTTCGGGATTTGTTTCGAGATGCATTTCGAGATGCATTTCGGGGCCACCCTGCTTCCGAGCTTTCTTCCAAACCCGTCCGAAATCCGTCATCCTCTGCCCAAAGCCCAACGGGTGAATCATGGGTAAATCATGATCGATCCGTCGCTTCGGCAATTCCAGTAACCAGCGCGATCCCACCTGCTCGATGATTTGATCGTGTCATTTATTTTTGAGGACTAGCCAAATCCTATGACAGTTCCTCAAGTGCCCGGTGGGATAGGCCACTTCTTCAACTGACCTGTGCAAATGACCGATCCGGCAATCGGGAATATGAAGCTGAATGGCTCAACTTGCTTAAAACAGGAAATAGCGCTGGGCCATCGGCAGCACGGTGGCAGGTTCGCAGGTCAGCAGTTCCCCATCGGCGCGGACTTCGTAGGTTTCGGGATCGACCTCAATGCGCGGCGTGTAGTCATTCAGCTTCAGATCTTTTTTGGTCACCTGGCGAATGTTGGACACGGGCAACACTTCGCGCTGGAGCTTCAGCATTTCGGGGATGCCGTTTTGCACGCCAGCCTTAGACAGAAAGGTAAAGGACGTGTTGGCGATCGCCCCGCCATAGCTGGCAAACATCGGCCGCATGTGGACGGGCTGCGGCGTGGGGATGCTGGCGTTAGCATCGCCCATCTGCGCCCAGGCAATCAGCCCACCCTTGATGACTAGCTCTGGCTTCACGCCAAAGAAAGCGGGTCGCCACAGGCAGAGGTCGGCAATTTTGCCCACTTCCACCGAGCCGACGTAATCAGAAATGCCGTGAACAATCGCCGGATTAATCGTGTACTTTGCCACGTAGCGCTTGGCGCGGAAGTTGTCGTTGCGCTCGGAATCTTGCGACAGCGGACCCCGCTGCACCTTCATTTTGTGCCCCGTTTGCCAGGTGCGGGTGATCACTTCGCCGATGCGGCCCATGGCCTGCGAGTCGGACGAGATAATGCTGAATGCGCCCAGGTCGTGCAAAATATCCTCAGCGGCAATGGTTTCCCGACGGATGCGCGACTCGGCGAAGGCCACGTCTTCGGGGATGCCGCGATCGAGGTGGTGGCAAACCATCAGCATATCCAGGTGTTCCTCCAGCGTGTTCACCGTGTAGGGGCGGGTGGGGTTGGTAGAGGAGGGCAGTACGTTCAGTTCGCCGCACACCCTGATAATATCTGGCGCGTGGCCGCCGCCTGCGCCCTCGGTGTGGTAGGTGTGGATGCAGCGTCCCTTGAAGGCGGCGAGGGTGTCTTCTACGAAACCTGCTTCGTTGAGCGTGTCCGTATGAATCGCCACCTGCACGTCATATTGCTCTGCCACATCCAGGCAGGTGTCGATGGCCGCTGGCGTGGTGCCCCAGTCTTCGTGCAGCTTTAGCCCAATGGCTCCGGCTTCCACCTGTTCCCGCAGTCCTTCTGGCTTGGCGCTGTTGCCTTTGCCCAAGAAGCCCAGGTTCATGGGAAAGGCTTCTGCTGCTTCTAGCATTCGGTGAATATTCCACGGCCCGGGAGTGCAAGTCGTGGCGTTGGTGCCGGAGGCCGGGCCCGTGCCGCCGCCGATCATGGTGGTAATGCCAGAGGCGATCGCCACTTCGATCTGCTGCGGACAGATGAAGTGAATGTGCGAGTCGATGCCGCCCGCCGTCAGGATCATGCCTTCTCCGGCGATCGCCTCCGTTGAGGGCCCAATCACAATCGTCACGTTGTCCTGAATGTAGGGATTGCCCGCCTTGCCAATGCCAACGATGCGCCCGTCCTTAATGCCTACATCGGCTTTGACAATGCCCCACCAGTCCAAGATCAGCGCGTTGGTAATTACCGCATCCACTGCGCCATCTTCGCGGGAAATGGGCGATTGCCCCATGCCGTCGCGGATCACCTTGCCGCCGCCAAATTTCACCTCGTCGCCGTAGGTGGTAAAGTCTTGCTCGACTTCGATAATCAGTTCGGTATCGGCCAGACGGACGCGATCGCCCACGGTTGGGCCAAAGGTTTCCGCATAGGCGCGGCGATCCATGCGATAGCT
>NZ_DVEA01000066.1:0-3581 GCF_015295965.1 Thermoleptolyngbya sp. M55_K2018_002 | reverse complement strand
ATACGCTATCTGCCTCATTGTCGTCATCCAATAAATGTCCCAACACTTGCGAATCATGCACTGCTGCATCGGTGACTTGATACTGCCGGGTCAAACCAGACTCAGCATCGATACTGACGTGGTTTTTGTACCCAAAATGGCACACACCTCGTTTCTTCGTCCATCGAGCGTCCGTGTCTTTTTGCGCCAATCGATGCGGCTTGTCCTGCCAATCTTGAGGGATTTCGCCCTGCCTGAGTTGCTGCTTCTCTGAGTCGCTGTTGTGTTGCTTGGGCACAGGAATTAAGGTCGCATCTACAATCTGCCCTCCTTTGGCAGCATAGCCCTGCTTGATTAAGTAACCATCGAATTGCTCGAATAACGCCTCAATCAACCCCTGCTCAATCAGTTGTTTGCGAAATAACCAGACGGTTGTTGCATCAGGCACTTCATCGGACAAACTAAACCCCATGAACTCCATGAATGACAGACGGTCACTGACTTGATATTCCAGTTCCTCATCGCTGATGTTGTACAACTGTTGCAAAACCAGGAGTTTGAACATCACCACGACATCGATTGCTTTGCGTCCCCCATTGCTCTTTCGAGGTTTGTCATGGATTTGCTCCAATGTGGGTCGAAAGTCCTCCCAAGGAACAATTTGGTTGAGCCGCACCAATAGATCTTTTTTCTGCCTCAGTTTGGCTTGGCGTTCTTCCCAGTCCCAAAATCCGGCTTGGCTCATCAGTCTTCACCCTTTCTCTCTCTCTGACTATGATCTCACACCTGTCTCAAATCAAGACACCACTTGACCAATTTTTCGAGGTTCCCGATTGTTAGTCTCGTATCTGTTGGGGCATCCAGTAATTTCATTGGCGCAGCGCGATCGCCCATCCCGCTTGGGCTTGGCAAAGCAGCGTCTGCTCAAAGGGCGTGTGTTGTATGGCGCTTTGTGTGGTGTGTTGTATGGCGTTTTGTAGGGGCTTTACCGGATTCACGCGGCATCTGCCAGGGTGCGATTTTATGCGATTTTAAGGTGTTGAACAGCGTGCGGCGTTGGCTTCGTGTCCCGCTGTAGCTGATAGCTGAAATACCGTTTATCCCGTCGCTTTTATTCTGAATTGGGGGGAGGACGCATCCCAGGTCTGCAAGTTTGCCCTCATCCCCCCAGCCCCTTCTCCCTTTTGGGGAGGAGGGGAGCCAGGAGGGATTTAGGTTGATGGTTGCAAAATTGGGATACACCCTGTGGGGGCTACCCGTTCGCTGAGCTTTTTGATCACGATGGGTGACTCGTTTTCTGGAAGCCGCAGCGCAAGGTTCTCGGGGCTTTCAGTACACGCGAACTCTATTCCGGGCCGTCCTTTGCTACAGTAAGCCTTAGAGATTTTGCCTGTTGCTTGCTCACAGCGCTTCGTGCATGACTGCCCAAAACGCGACTGCTCCCACGCCGCCGACGCTGCGCCCCTATCAGGTGCAGTTGATTAAGGATCTCTACAACAAGCTGGGCGAGGGCTATAAGCGCGTGGCGGTGATTGCTGGGACGGGTGCAGGGAAAACGGTAATCGCCGGGCAAATCTGCGCCCATGCGGAGGCGCGGGGCTGTCGGCTGCTGTTTTTGGTGCATCTGGATGTGCTGGTGGGGCAGACCTACGACAAGATGCGGGCCTTTGGGCTGCACTGCGGCTTTATCAAAGCGGGCTGGAAAGAAGACCCCACTGCGCCAATCCAGATTGCCAGCGTGCAAACCATGACCAAGCGCCACTGGTGGAAAAAGTGGCACGCCGATGTGGTGCTGTTTGACGAGGCGCACACGACGGTCTTTAGCCAGGTGGGGCAACAGGTGCTTTACAAAACCCATCCCCAGGCGGTGCATCTGGCGCTGACGGCGACACCCTATCGCCTGGGCAAAGCGCAACTGGGCGACCACATGGAAACGCTGGTGGCTTCGCCAGTGCCGTCGGTGTTGCAAAAGATGGGCTATCTTGCGCCGATGAAGTATTACGGGCTGTCGGCGGAGCATCAGATTGACCTGTCGGGTGTGGGCACGGTGGCGGGCGACTATGACGAGCGGGCGCTGAAAAATGCGTGCGATCGCCCCGAACTGGTGGAACGCATCGTGGAAGAATGGCTGCGGCTTGTTCCCGACAAGCGCACCATCGCCTTTTGTGTAGACGTGGAACACGCACGGCACGTTGCCGAAGCCTTTAACCAGGCCAATGTTCCCGCAGCGACGGTGGATGGCGAAACGCCCATCAAAGACCGTCAGAAGCTCTACGCCGATCTGCGCGACGGGCACATTCTGGTGCTGACTTCCTGCAACGTGATCAGCATTGGCTTTGACGAGCCAAGTGTGGAAGTAGGGCTGCTGCTGCGGCCGACCCAGTCTAGGGCGCTGCATCATCAGCAGATTGGCCGCGTCATGCGAATTGCGCCCCACACGGGCAAGCTGCACGGCACGATTCTCGACCAGGCGGGCAATTTGGCGCGACTCGGCTTTCCGGAAGACATCCAGTTCTATCACCTGCCTACGCGAGAAGACCCGGAAGGCAAGGGCATTGGCAGCGCTCCTACTAAGCAGTGTCCTGTCTGTGGCCGCATCGTGCCCATTTTTTTGATGACCTGTCCCGACTGCAAGCACGAATGGCGAGACGAAAGCCAGGTGTGTTTGGATGATCTGGAAGAGGTGCTGAGCGACGAGCAGGTGCAGATGATCGAGGAGCAAGAAATGCTGCGATTTTTCCATGCCCAGCGCAAGCGCAGCTATCAAGAGGGGGCGGCCCCTTCGTGGAGCGATCGCCGCTTTTTTGAAAAATTTAACTGTATGCCCAAGGATGCCTGGTGTCTCGGCTCCATCTTTGGCGCATCGCCCACGCTAGAAGACAAGCACAACTACAAGCATTATCTGATGCGCGTCGCCCAGCGCCAGGGCAAGTCGATTGCCTGGGTGATCAGCGAGTTTCAAAAAGAATTTGGCCCCCACGGCTGGGAGGCGATTTTTCTGAAAAATGCCTGACTCAGAATGCCTGAGTCTTTTCCTGAGTTTTTCCCTGAGTTGTTCCATGCGTCCAAATGCAAGAAGCAGACAGCCAGTAGCCCCCACCGCTGTCTGCTTCTGCGAGAGTGATCGGAGTCACTCTCCCGTTTAGAATAAACGGTCTGGCAAAAAATGGTGTGAAGGCAACCATTGATTTTTGAAAATATTTCTTGAGGGATTTGTCAGAAATTAAGAATGATGGGTAAAGACTTCGGACATCGATGCGGAGGGCGCATTCCAGTTCTGCAAGTTTGCCCTCATCCCCCAGCCCCTTCTCCCAAAACGGGAGAAGGGGAGCCGGATTGGCAGTCCCTCTCCCGCTTTGGGAGAGGGATTCAGGGTGAGGGTTACACAAGTGGGATACACCCGATGCAGACATTGATTCGGACATTGAACTGATATCACTTCTCCTGAGTGGGGCGATGAATGAAACGGCTGGACATTCCGTAAAGGTCTGACTCGCAATCTAACTGGCAATCTAAGAGGGTGTTTGAAGAGGTATCGCCTGTAATATTAAGCACTCAGAGATCCCCCCTTAGCCCCCCTTAAAAAGGGGGGAAACCGCCTT
>NZ_DVEA01000268.1:0-20963 GCF_015295965.1 Thermoleptolyngbya sp. M55_K2018_002 | reverse complement strand
TGGGCGGGCTGCGGCGGGGCGATCGCGTCGTGGTGCGCCTTTACACGCCGCAAAACCAGTTCATTGGCTACAGTGAGTTTGAACTGCTGTCGGATTTTACAGCCGTCAGCTTGGTGCTGCCGAGCCAGCGGTCAGAGGTGCGGATTGTGCGGACGGTCTATGGAATTGATGGCGATCGCAACGGGTCTATCGATCAGGGCGCAACAGTGTATGACTACTTTACGCGAATCAGCAGCAGCCGCTATGAGGAAAGCCGCGTCACCTTCTTGCCCAGCACCCAGGGAATCGACACGCGCTTGTTTGCAGTGCGCGGGCTGCCCAACCCGCCTGTGACCTGCACCTACACTAGCTCGTTCCAAACGGGCAATTTCTCCTTGGTCAGCCGCACAATTTCCGTATTCCGCTCGGCGCTGGCTCCTGCTCTCATCTCTTTTCCAGGCAGCAGCTTTAGGGTTGTTGATGTCAGTACCACAACGGTTTACGAAGTGGCCCAACTGATCCGCGAATACGAGCGCATCGGTACGTCGAGTGGCTCCATTGTGCTGATTGGCTCCGATGGCAACTATAGCTACTGTAGTGCTGCCTGCGACGACGATGAGGATTGGGATGATGATGACTGGGGGTATGACTGGGACGATGACGATGATGATCGCCGGGGTCGTCGCAGCAATTGCAATCAGGGCATTGGCAATGGGCCAGAGGGCTGCGACCCTGGAAACTCGCGTCCTCGCGGCGGCAGCAACGATGAAGGGGGGCGCCGCCCCGGCCGCCGTCGATAGGCTGTAGCCTTAACCCAGGAAAAAGGGCGATCGCGCTTGTTCTACCTGGTCTAGATTGGCTGGTTTAGGCGGGGCGATCGCTCTTCTCAAGCAAAATCCCCTGCTTCTGGCACGGTTCCAAGAGGCAGGGGATTTTTAGGTTACGCCGTATCTAGGTTACGCCGCGTTTACATGCCGCATGTATATAACGCCTGTATAACGCCGCAAGCGAAGCGCCGGAGAACGGACTACTCAATTCCTTCAATCCGGTCTTCTACTTCCTGATAAAGCTGGCGCAAGCGCTCTAGGTTTTCTTCGCTGGTTTCCCAATAGCCGCGACCGTTGACCTCCAGCAGCGTGCCGACGATCTTGCGGAAGGAGTTGGGGTTCAGGTTTAGCAGGCGCTTCTGCATTTCCTCGTCTTCGATAAACGTGGTGTTCACGTCTTCGTAGACCCAGTTATCCACTGCGCCCGCCGTTGCCGACCATCCCATCGTGTTCACGAGTCGCTTCGACAGTTCCCGCACGCCCTCATAGCCGTGGGACAGCATTCCCTCGTACCACTTGGGATTCAGCAGCTTGGTGCGGGCATCCAGCCGGACGGTTTCCGACAGGGTTCGCACCTGAGCGTTGGCCGTGGTGGTGTCGGCAATGTAGGCGGCGGGCTGCTTACCGTCTTTCCGCAGACGAGACACGACCTTTGTCGGGTCCGAGTCGAAGTAGTGGGACACGTCCGTTAGCGAGATTTCCGAAGAATCCAGATTTTGGAACGTCACATCTACCGTCTTCAGCGCGGTTTCAAAAATCTGGCGCGAATCGTCCATTACGCCCGGATTGTCGGAATTGAACGAGAAGCCCTTGCGCGACAGGTACATATCCTGAAGCTCGGCCTCGCTTTCCCAGGTGCTATTTTCCACCGCCAGATTCACGTTGGAGGAATAGGAACCGGATGCGTTGGAGAACACGCGAGTTGCAGCCTGACGCACGTCTACGCCCAACTCTTTGGCCTGCTCGATGGCGTGCTTACGCACGTAGTTCATCTCGACTGGTTCATCCGCTTCGGCCGCCATTTTAATCGCGCGATCTAGCAGATTCATCTGGTTGATGAACAGATCCCGGAACACGCCAGAGCAGTTCACCACCACGTCTACCCGGGGGCGGCCCAGTTCCTCCAGCGGAATCAGTTCCAGCTTGTTCACCCGGCCCAGCGCATCGGGAACCGGACGCACGCCCACCAGCAGCATCACCTGGGCCAGCGATTCGCCATAGGTCTTGATGTTGTCTGTGCCCCAGAGGACGAAGGCGATGGTTTCGGGATAAGTGCCTGTTTCCGCTTTTTGCCGGGCCAACAGGCGATCGACCACAATCTGGGCCGACTGCACCGCCGCTAGAGTGGGAATCGACTGCGGATCGAGGGCGTGGATGTTTTTACCGGTAGGCAGCACATCGGGGTTGCGAATCGGGTCGCCGCCGGGGCCAGGCAGGACGTACTCGCCCTCTAGCGCTTGCAGCAGTGCGCCCAGTTCGTTGTCCGCTACCACCTGCTTCAGGCAGAACTCCAGATATTCAAACAGCGGCTTGATGTCGTCTGCGTTGACCTTGGGATAGCCCGCCTCTGCCAGCGCTTCGATCCAGGGTTCTTTCTTACCCAGGTTAAAGAAGTTGAGCTTGGTGACGAGAGACACGCGCCCGTCCGCGTCGATTTGCTCCTGCACCATTGCAGCGACGGCTTTGCGAACCGCTTGGGTGATGTCGTAGAGCAACTGCACGTCGGTCAAAACGCCGCGATCGCTCCCTTTGTATACCTCGTCGATATCGCGCCCCAGGCTCTCGGCGATAATCCGCTGGAGACTCTTGATGCCGTCTTCGGGGCGATCGAGTCCTGCGATGTTGACCAGCGTGGCGATCGCCTCTTCTGCGGTCGGGGGCTTGCCGATGACGTGCAGACCGCAGGGCAACAGGCGCGACTCAATCTCCATGAGCTTGATGTAGACTTTGCCGATCAGCGTGTCGCGGTCTTCTGCCGACAGGTCGCCAGCGTCGCCATCCGGCAACACGATGTCCTTATCTAGATTGACCTGGCGACACTTTTCCACCACTGCGTTGACGATGGATGCGCCGCGTCCCGAATCCTTCAGGGTTTGGTAAGACGCGATCAGTTCGCTGAGTTCCTTCAGTCCTTTATATAGCCCCGCATTTTCCGCTGGCGGAGTCAGGTAGCTGATGGTTTCGGCATAGCCGCGACGCTTGGCAATTGTCGCCTCCGACGGATTATTCGCCGCGTAGTAATAGAGGTTGGGAATCGTGCCAATCAGGCTGTCGGGATAGCACTCGTTGGACATGCCCATTTGCTTACCAGGCATGAATTCCAGCGACCCGTGGGTGCCAAAGTGCAGCACCGCATCGGCTTTCCAGATTTTTTCCAGGTAGGTGTAGTAGGCAGCGAAGCCGTGGTGCGGGCTGGCAGAACGGGAGAACAGCAGCCGCATGGGGTCGCCCTCATAGCCGAAGGTGGGCTGCACGCCGATAAACACATTGCCAAAGGACTTGCCAAACACCAGCAGGTTTTGACCGTCGGTGTTCAGATGTCCGGGCGGCGGCCCCCAGCTTGCTTCCAGACGGGTGGAATAGGGCGTGAGCTGCTCATACTCCGGAACCGACATGCGATAGGCAATGTTGAGTTCGGGACTGGCGTATTGTGCCTGGGCATCGTGAATCACCGCCTGCATCAACGCTTCGGCAGACTCCGGCAGTTCCTCAACGTCGTAGCCGTTGGTCTTCAGCGCCTTCATCACTTCATAGATGGAGCCGAATACGTCCAGATAAGCTGCCGTGCCCACGTTGCCCTTGTCCGGCGGGAAGCTAAACACAGTGATGGCAACCCGCTTTTGCAGACGGGGCTTGCGGCGGAGGTTTGCCCACTTCATGGCTCGCTGGGCAATCGCCTCTATCCGGTCTTGCAGGGCGATCGCCTTACCCGTTGCGCCATCGCGACCCGATACAATAATCGGCTCGATTGCGCCGTCCAGTTCAGGAATCGCAATTTGCAGCGCTACCTGGATGGGATGCAGCCCCAGGTCGCTGTCTTGCCATTCTTCCGTCGTCTGGAACACCAGCGGCAGCGCCACCATGTAGGGACGATTCAGCCGCTTCAGCGAGTCAATTGCTTTGGGGTGATCCTGCCGCGCCGGGCCGCCCACCAGCGCAAAGCCCGTCAGCGACACCACCACGTCCACAATGGGCTGCTTCGTCAGCGGGTCATAGAAGTAGCTGTCCACAGGTTTTGAAAAGTCCAACCCGCCCGCAAACACGGAAATTACCCGTGCGCCCATGCTTTCGAGTTCCTGCACCATTGCCACATAGTGTGCGTCGTCGCCCGTCACCAGGTGCGTCCGTTGCAGCACTAGCCCCACTGTCGGCGCGAGGGGATCTTTCATATCTGCGCCAATGTCTCGCCGAGAGCCATGCCAGTTGAGGTATTCTTTGAGATCCTCAAACATCTGGGGCGCGAGCGGGTGCCAGATGCCCATGTCGGGATAGGTGACCGGATCGCGATATTGCAGCGTCGCAGATTTCAGCGCCTGCACGTCGCAATAGCGGTCAATTATCATCAGCAGGAAGTTTTCCAGGTTTTCGGACGAGCCGCCCAGCCAGTATTGAAAGCTGAGCATAAAGTTCCGGGCATCCTGCGCCTTGTCCATCGGCAGATACTTCAGCACCTTGGGCAGGGTGTTTAGCAGCTTCAGCATCGCGTCTTCAAAGCCTGCGCCCTGCTTCTGGCGGCGCTTTTTCATGAATTCGCCAATGACGCTTTTGGACTGCCCCAGTTGCGACATGGAGAAGCTGCCCAGCTTGTTCAGGCGCATCACCTGGGGCATGGAGGGGAAGACGATGGCGGCATCGAGGCGATCGCGCATGGGCTGCACCGCAGCTACGACCTTTTCTGCTAGCTCCTCAATGAAAATTAGCGAGCCGATAAAGATATTCGCTTCTGAAACGTCTTTTTGCAGGGCTTCGTAGTTCTCAGTGCTACGTAACTCTTCTAGCAAGTAGCCGCTAATCTCGATTGCCACGTCGGGATTGCTCTCATTAATCGAACGCACCGCCGCAGACAGGGCGCTTTGATATTGCGGCTCTAGCACGACATAGACCACCTTGATCAGCGCACGCCCGTTGAGATTGTCGGGAACAATGTGTCTGACCGTGGGCTTGACGTGAGTGAACATGCAGGTCGGCTCCTCTCAAACAGGTTTTGCAATCAGCTTTGGCTATGGGCGGAACAGGGTAGGCTCCGAAACTCTGGACAACGCAGAACAGCAGACAGCAGTGCTAGGCTGCCGCAGTGGGCCAGGAGAGCGCTAAACCGTGACCGCTTAAAAAGTGTTACATCTGTCGTTTTACCAGAAAACGCTTGTCAAATGGAGGCTTCACGCTGCAAGTGATACAAATTGATAAACAAGCTGAGATATTTATTTACGAGTGATAGCATCAAAAAAAGTATTTGCTCACTGTTTTGCAAATAAATGTAAAACAATTTGCTGATGCACCCAATAGGAAAAACTTATAAATTGCAAATACATTGCAAACCCCGCAGGTTTTTTTGATCACGAATCGAGTCAGGTTTAAGCCAGACGTAATCACCCTTAACGTCCAAAACCGCATTTTCTAGTTTTCTAAACATGCGATCGCCCCGCTTGGTTGATCGGATTTACCCAAATCCAAAAACACCAACCGATGACCTAAAACGGGTTTGACAGCAAAAATAAATTTCAAAAATCGGTTTCTTTGCTGATAGCGAATCCATCAATCCTTCGGACTAGAGTTCAGGATTCTAATCTTTGATTTTTTTGGGTAAAAACTTGATAAAAACTTTCACTGCTCAACTTTCCAAAGATACCAACCCACTTCACTTAAAGGCTTTCCGAGAGATTGTTGGATCTGATTTCGCTCAGCTTCTGGCATGTGGAACACGAAGACATCGGAGCCATCAGGAAACTGCTCTGACGGTACGTTTGCTTCGGCTTCATGGTTTAACAGGTAGAACTGGACGGCATCGTTTGTGCGATAGCTGAGGGCGATCAGATTACCGATATTGATCCCAAAGTCATCGCTAATCACGATGGGTTGATTCGCCTTGTTCAGCGTTTGGGCGATCGCCGGAATGTGGTAGCTAACCCCCTTATTCCACCAGGTTTCTGCCTGGGAGCTAATGACATTAGACAGGAAGCCTAGGAAGAATAGCGAGAGGGCGATCGCCTGCCAGAATTTGCGATTTTTTGCCCCAAAAACCTCAATTTTCATCGTTAGAAGATAGCCCACTGCCAGGTGCAGTCCTAGAAAACTGGGCACAAGATATCGCCCGACAATCGATCGCTGTCCGCCTAAAATTAGATCCGGCAGCGCCAAAATCAACACAGGAATCAGAGCCAGGGTCCACACAAAAGTCCAAACATGGCGCGGCGCATTTCGCTGGATAAATAGCAGCGCAAATATTTCCAAAATCAGCAGCGGAATACAGAGCCACCAGAGCGCAAAGGTGTCAGGATTCCAGTCAAAGTCCATGAAGATGCGGCTGAAGTTGAGCGCCGATGCTTTCACCATCACCCACAGCGGCAGCGATTCTCTTGCCCATCCCGTGGTGTTGCTTAAAACGTCACGATATTTCACTAGGAAATAGAGCCAGGGCGCAAAGGCGGCGATCGCCACACACGACCATCCCAGGTATGCGGTGCCAGCACGAGTCATGCGCCATTTTTCCCACTTGCGCGAGATGCCGCCATTCAGCAGCACGTATACGCCGTGGGCAATGCCTACCAAACCCGTGAACAAAAACGTGTAGAGTCCTGCTGTGAGGCTCAGCGCGTAGAGCGCCCAGTGGGACCAGGTGCCCAGCCGCAGCGCCCGCAGCAGCAGCGCACTGGAGGTCAGGATTAGCGCCGCCCACAGGCTGTATTCTCGCGATTCTTGGGCATAGAGGACATGGTAGGGCGAGATGGCCAGCAGGCCAACCGTCATCAGGGCGATCGCCGGAGCCTGAAATAGCTCCATGCAGAGCCAGTAGGCGCAGACCAGCATCAGTAATCCAAAGACAACCGCCAGACTCCGCAGCGCCAGCACCGAATCGCCAAATAGCTGCACCCAAAATCGCCCAAGAATGTAGTACAGGGGCGGATGCTGGGGGTCTTCCTGTCCCAGGGAAGTTAACAGTTGCCCCAAGCCGCGTTCTGGGCGAAACCGCTGAAAGGCTTGCAGCTCATCGCGGCTGACGATGCGCCCGGTGAAGAGTTGCTCGACGACCTCCGAGCGCCGCTGGGCGGTCATTTCCATTGAGGTATACACTTCGTCGTGCCAATACACCTTTTTGTCAATGTTGATGACGCGGAAGAGAAGCCCCAGCATCAGCGCCACCAGCACCAGGGTCAGCAGTCTGGGGGTGAGGGCGGTAGGGCGGATGGCGCGACGGTTCACAGGCAATCTCCTCCCGATCAATCCGAAGATGCATGAATGCAAACGGCAGGCTCCCTAGCATAGCAAAGCGGGTTGCTGTTTACCGTCTGGCCAGAGAAGGATTGCAAAGGGCGATCGCCGCTAGAGATTTAGCAATCTCCTCCATTAGAGTGCTAAATTCTGGAAGGAGCGCTAACGAAAACAAAGGTATGTCTAAGATCATTGTGTTTGAGGAAGAGTCTCGGCAGGCGCTGGAGCGCGGCGTGAATGCGATCGCCAATGCGGTGCGCGTGACGCTCGGGCCGAAGGGACGCAACGTGCTGCTGGAGAAAAAGTTTGGTGCGCCGCAGATTGTCAACGACGGCATCACGATTGCCAAAGAGATCGAGCTAGAAGATCCGCTAGAAAACACGGGGGCGCAGTTGATTCGTGAAGTTGCCTCCAAAACAAAAGATTTGGCGGGTGATGGCACGACCACTGCCACGGTGCTGGCCCAGGCCATCATCCACGAGGGGCTGAAGAATGTGGCGGCTGGGACGAACCCCATCAGTCTGCGTCGCGGTATTGAAAAAGCAGTGGCCAAACTGGTGGATGAGATCGAAGCCGTCGCCAAGCCGATTGAGGGAAATGCGATCGCCCAGGTGGCCACGGTTTCCGCAGGTAGTGATGAAGAGGTTGGCGCAATTATTGCCGAAGCCGTTGAGAAAGTCGGCCGCGATGGCGTGATCACCGTGGAGGAATCCAAGTCTCTGACCACAGAACTGGAAGTTGTGGAAGGGATGCAGTTCGATCGCGGCTACATCTCGCCCTACTTTGTCACCGATGCGGAGCGGATGATCTGCGAGATGGAGAATGTTGCGATTCTAATCACCACGCAGAAAATTGGCTCGATTGGTGAACTGGTGCCCGTTCTGGAAAAGATTGCCCGGGCCGGACAGCCGCTGCTGATCATCGCTGAAGATATCGAAGGCGAAGCTCTGGCAACGCTGGTGGTCAACCGTCTGCGAGGCGTGCTGAACGTGGTTGCGGTGAAGGCTCCGAGCTTTGGCGATCGCCGCAAAGCCGTGCTGCAAGATATTGCCGTGCTGACGGGCGGCCAGATGATTGCGGAGGAAATTGGCCTCAGCCTAGACACCGCCACGCTGGAAATGCTGGGCAATGCCCGCAAGGTCACCATTACGAAAGACACCACTACACTGGTTGCCGAAGCCCCCGATAAGGTGGCTCTGGACAAGCGCATCGCTCAAATCCGCAAGGAGCTTAGCGAAACGGATTCAGAATACGATTCCGAGAAACTGCAAGAGCGCCTGGCCAAGCTGACGGGCGGTGTGGCCGTGATTAAGGTCGGCGCAGCCACCGAGACGGAACTGAAGGACAAAAAGCTGCGGATCGAAGACGCGCTGAACGCGACGAAAGCCGCGCTGGCGGAAGGCATTGTGCCCGGTGGCGGTTCCACGCTGCTGCACCTGAGCAAAAAGCTGGCTGACTTCAAAAACACGCTCTCGGCGGAGGAGCAAATCGGAGCTAACATCATCATGAAAGCGCTAGAAGCCCCGCTGCGCCAGATTGCCGACAATGCCGGAGTCGAAGGCTCGGTCGTGGTGGAACGAGTGCGAGCGATGGAGTTTGGCAAGGGCTACAACGCGCTCACCGATGCCTATGAAGACCTAATCGCGGCGGGGATTCTCGATCCGGCGAAGGTCGTGCGCTCTGGTTTGCAGGATGCGGCCTCGGTGGCGGCGATGGTGCTGACGACGGAAGCGCTGGTGGTCGAAAAGCCTGAACCTGCGGCTCCCGCTCCCGGCGGCGACATGAGCGGCATGGGCGGCATGGGCGGTATGGGCGGCATGGGCATGATGTAGAAGGTAACAATCCTGAGATTGCCTGAGATTGGGAACTAAAACCCTGCCATATTGCAAAAAATCTCTGCTTGATTCAATTCGACTCAGGCAGAGATTTTAAGTTTTGATGGAGTGTGGAACAGGTTGCTCTCAGTAATGTCTCTGAAAGTAGCGTCTCTGAAAGTAATGTCTCTGAACGTTTCTGAAGGAGGGCGATCGCCCTCAGTGCAAGTTCAACAAGTTCAAATAGTCTTAAAAATCGCCCAAAGTTCTCTCAAAATAAGGGAAAAACCCGCAATAAGAACCGCCTGAACACGGATGCCCAGGCGGAGTGTGGTGTGAGGAGTGAACGGAAACATGCGTCTCCGCTACATCTATTGTAAAGGACTGGACTGGAGGATATGGGGCGATCGCCCCATCCAGGCGAAAAATTTATCAGATTGTTACTTGACGAATAGGTTTATCTACCCATCCAGGCTTATTTACCCATGCCAAGCTGTTGAGCCTTTTGATAGACCTTGCCCTCCGTAAGCAGCGACGGCGCGATAATCACCTCGACCTGCTGCATCTCCCGAATGTCCTTTGCACCCAGCGTGCCCATGCTGGTTTGCAGCGCACCCAAAAAATTGTGTGTGCCGTCATCCAGCTTGGCCGGCCCGCGCAAAATCTCGCGCAGCGTCCCCGTCGTCCCCACGCGAATGCGGGTTCCGCGAGGCAGCACAGGACTAGGCGTTGCCATGCCCCAGTGATAGCCACGACCGGGCGCTTCGGCCGCACGAGCAAAGGGCGACCCGATCATTACGCCATCTGCACCACAGGCGATGCACTTGCAGATATCGCCGCCCGTAATCAGACCCCCATCCGCAATGATTGGCACATAGTTTCCGGTTTCACGATGATAGTCGTCGCGGGCAGCCGCGCAGTCGGCGATCGCCGTTGCCTGAGGCACACCCACCCCTAGCACCCCACGAGAGGTACAGGCCGCGCCCGGCCCGATGCCGACCAGCACGCCCGATGCGCCCGCCTTCATCAAATTCAGCGCCACGTCGTAGGTCACGCAATTCCCCAAAATCACAGGAATCGGCATTTCCTGACAAAAGTCCGCCAAATCTAGCGGCGTGATCGACTCCGGCGACAGATGCGCCGTTGATACCACCGTCGCCTGCACGAAAAACAGGTCTGCGCCGGCCTTGGCCACGGTCTGCCCAAACCGAGACGCACCTGCCGGAGTCGCGCTCACCGCCGCAATCCCACCCTGCTGCTTAATTTCCTGAATCCGCTGCTCAATTAGCGCTGGTTTAATCGGCTCTGCGTATAGCTCCTGCATCAGCGGCACAAACTCGTGCTTTTCCACCGATGCAATTCGATCTAGGACGGCATCTGGATCATCGTAGCGCGTCTGCACGCCCTCCAGGTTCAACACGCCCAGCGCGCCCAGTTCGCTCAGCGCTACCGCCATCCGCACATCCACTACCCCGTCCATTGCGCTGGCAATAATCGGAATTTCCCGCTCAATGCCGCCGATTGTCCAGCGGGTATCGGCGAGAGATGGGTCGAGCGTGCGCGAACCTGGAACCAGTGCAATTTCGTCGATACCGTAGGCTCTGCGGGCAGATTTACCCTTACCAATTTGGATGTCCACTATTCACCCTCTGCTTGACCCAACATCGAGGCTGAAATCGGTAGGCACTACAACTCCAAATCGCGCAAGCGAGAATTCACTCACGACCTAGAATGCAAGCTACTTTTCTCAACCCAATAAGGAACTAGACTACCAAAAATTGGGCGTGATCTGTTGCCTATTTAACCAAACGATGACGCAAGACCCAAACAGCAGAATGGCGACACTTCTGTCAATCCTGAGGAAGAAGATTACAAAATGTTGCAACAAAACTAAGAATGACAACCTGATGCCGCAAAATGTTTGCGGAAGGTAGCTGAGCCTCAACCCTTATGTACTTCTGGTCACACTCGTGTGGAGGGGTAGCACTAGGGGTAGAGTATGGAAAGTTACTATGCCAGTCCGCAAAAGGCTCAACTGTATGAACTTTATGGATTCAGTTGAGTTTGTTTGGCGAGCCTTCTCAGAGATTTTCTCATGGGTTTTCCTGCATAGGATTTCCTGTGCGGCGCTCTAGAGGTTATCTGGCTAGCGGCTCAGTCGTTCAGACATGAACGCCAGTTTAGACACATCTGGTTACATTTTGCTTTTCGGAGGAATCCATCAATGAGTATTGTCACGAAGTCAATCGTGAATGCCGATGCTGAGGCTCGCTATCTCAGCCCGGGTGAATTAGACCGGATCAAAGGCTTTGTCACCTCTGGTGAAAAGCGTCTGCGGATTGCCCAAGTGCTGACCGACTCTCGCGAGCGGATTGTGAAGCAAGCGGGTGACCAACTGTTCCAAAAGCGTCCCGACGTGGTTTCTCCCGGTGGTAACGCTTACGGCGAAGAAATGACCGCTACTTGCCTGCGTGACCTCGACTACTACCTGCGTCTGGTGACCTACGGTGTGGTTGCAGGCGATGTCACTCCCATCGAAGAAATCGGCATCGTGGGTGTGCGTGAGATGTACAAGTCTCTGGGTACTCCCATCGAAGCAGTGGCAGAAGGCGTTCGCGCAATGAAGAGCGTGGCAACGTCCATGATGTCTGGCGAAGATGCGGCTGAAGCTGGCGCTTACTTCGACTACGTTATCGGCGCAATGCAGTAGGGTTTTGCCCTCAACTGTTGCCTGAATGCATCAAGATTCACTTTTTAAGGAAGCGAGACCATGCAAGACGCAATTACTTCTGTTATTAATTCTTCTGACGTTCAGGGCAAATACCTGGATACTGCCGCTCTGGAAAAGCTGAAGGGCTACTTCTCCACGGGTGAACTGCGCGTCCGCGCCGCCACCACCATCAGCGCCAACGCTGCTGCCATCGTGAAGGAAGCAGTTGCCAAGTCCCTGCTGTACTCGGATATCACCCGTCCCGGCGGCAACATGTACACCACCCGTCGCTATGCAGCTTGCATCCGCGACCTCGACTACTACCTCCGCTACGCCACCTACGCCATGCTGGCGGGTGACCCCTCCATCCTGGATGAGCGCGTGCTCAACGGTCTGAAGGAAACCTACAACTCGCTGGGCGTGCCTGTGGCTGCGACGGTGCAAGCAATCCAAGCCATGAAAGAAGTGACCGCCAGCTTGGTGGGTGCTGACGCTGGCAAGGAAATGGGCGTGTATTTCGACTACATCTGCTCTGGCTTGAGCTAGGCTCCAAGGATGAAAGTGGAAACGGGAAGTCTGAATTGAAAGGGTTCGAGCTTCACGGTTTACGCTTTTGAATTTTGTAACTTTTGGCTGGGAGTTTTGGTGTTGGTTTCAGGCGATCGCAGGCTTTTTCTCTAAAGAGGCGGCTCCGAGGGTTTGAGATTAACGCTAGGCTCCCAGCATTTAAGAATTTTTGGGGTTGATATCAATCGACTTTTTCCTCAACGTTCTGCCTACTCAGAACGGGCACTTTGAAACAGGTGCGGCTAATCTATTTCGTTGCTTCTTTCCGGTTAGGAGATGTAACCCATGCGGATGTTCAAGATTACGGCTTGCGTTCCCAGCCAGACCCGGATTCGCACCCAGCGCGAACTGCAAAATACCTATTTCACCAAGCTGGTTCCCTACGATAGCTGGTTCCGGGAGCAGCAGCGCATTCAGAAAATGGGCGGCAAGATTGTGAAGGTTGAGCTGGCAACGGGTAAGCCCGGCTCGAATACTGGACTGGCCTAGGGGCGATCGCCCTTCCCAGCTAGCTTTTAGGTTTTGGCTATGGAAATCGCTATAGAAGTGAGGCTATTGGTCGGGTTGTAACCCATTGCCCGCCAGCATGATCAAGCTTTTGGTTTCCGAGTTGAAGACTCCACTGAGGTAAACGAGACCATTATGGTCTCTTTTTTTTGCCGAAATTTATTTCCATCGGCGAACTACGGACTTCCGCAGGCGGGCGACTTCTCGCGGGCGCAAGGCATGAGCAATTGTGAAAACAGCATCCTAGCCTACCTGAAGAACCAGAAGTTCCGAGCCGAGCGCCCAGGATGGTTGTAGGATTTTCGATCCAATTCACTACTTCTGCTTTGGCAATTCTCATCTGATTATCAGCTTTGATCCGGCGATTCCTGCCAGGATGGGGGCAATCGCTGTTTGAGAAAGGTGCTGAGAACTTTGCTTGGGAGGAGGGTTGATGAACCTGTATCGAGCTTGTTTGGGTTTGACGATGCTAACTGGGATTGGCTGTGCCGCTCAGGTGGCCGTGGAACCGCCCGCTGAGCCGTCTGTCGCGGCGACTTCGGAGGTCGTTGCTGCTTCACCGCAATCTTCTCTGGCTGCATCTCCTGGGGCGATCGCCGCGAGTCCGAGAATTGTGAAGTCTGGAACCTTTGTGAGCGGCGAACACCCGACGCAGGGGACGGCGCAAATCGTGACCGAAAACGGGCAGCGGTTTCTAGAATTTGGCAACGACTTCCGCACGAATAGCGGTCCCGATCTAACGGTAATTCTGCATCGTAGCGGGAATGTGATTGGTTCCACCCCTCCGCCTGCCCATGCCATCCGGGAGGGCGATTATGTGGTGCTAGCAGAATTGCAGAGAACCCAGGGGGCACAGCGCTACGCAATTCCCAATAGCGTAAATCTGGACGAGTTTAACTCAGCAGCCGTGTGGTGCCGACGGTTTAACGCAACCTTTGGCGCGGCGGAACTGCTGTAAACAGTCAGCCAGTGTAAGCAGGCAACCAGTGTAAACAGTCAGCCAGTGTAAACAGTCAGCCAGTGTAAACAGTCAGCCAAGCGGCTAGCCCTGAATCGAAACCCCTGTCGGATCGAGGTGCAGCGCCTGAGCCTGAACCGAAATTCCCCGATCTTCCCAGGCGGCTTTCATGGCTTCCGCAACTAGGGGCGCGATATCGGCGTGGGCCAGGGCCAGCAGGGTTGGGCCGGCACCGCTGATCACCAGCCCGTAGGCTCCCGCAGCAACGGCGGCGGCTTCTACGGCATCAAAGCCGGGAATGAGCGATCGCCGATAGGGTTGATGGATGCGGTCTTGCAGCGCGGCGCGGAGCCAGTCGGAGTGAGCAGTGTCCAATCCCCGCAGCAGTAGCCCCAGATGCCCCATGTTGAACACTGCATCGGGTCGGCTGTATGCGGCAGGCAGAACGCGGCGGGCTTCGGCGGTGGACAGTTCAAAATCAGGAATCGCAACAACGGGGACGATCTCGGAATGCCAGGGAACAGGGGCGATCGCCCATTCTCCGTTCAGATCGGTTGCTGCCAGCCGACAGCCACCCAGCATCGCAGGCACGACGTTATCTGGGTGTCCTTCCATGTCTACGGCGATCGCCACCAGTTCGGCTTCGCTTAGCGGCGACCCAGCCAGCACATTTGCACCCACCAGCCCGCCGACGATGGCCGTGGCAGAACTGCCCAACCCCCGCGCCAAAGGCACGCCCAGGCGAATCTCTAGCTTAATCAGCGGCGGCGACTGCTTGAGATGCTGAAAGAGTCTGGAAAAGGCCTGATAGGCCAGATTCGTTGCGTTGGTTTTGACCCGCGCTGCTTCCAGTCCTGAAACCGAGATTTGAACCGGCTCGATGCTTTGGACTAGGCGGGTAAAGGTGAAGTGATTTCTAAGCGACAGGGCTGCGCCCAGGCAATCGAACCCTGGCCCAATGTTGGTCGTTGTTGCGGGTACAGAAACAATGGCGTGGTCGGGCAGGGTCATGGTGCAGGGTTGGCGATCGCTCGATTAAACTATTGCCCCTAAACTATTACCCCGTCGGCTATTGCCCAGCGCCATTCCCACGACCCGGCAGACGCGGCACACCGATAGCGTCTTGAAACTGCTCGACCTCCGGGGTGAAGGCGATGGGCAGCACCACTTCTACGTTTTCATGAGGGCGGGGAATAATCACCCAGGTTTCCAGCGTGCCGCCGGGGGTGTTTTGCGCCGCCTCGATGCCCGCGTCCATTGCCTGCTTCACTTCCGACACGTCGCCGCGAATCATGATCGTAAAGCGAGCGCTTCCGGCGCGAATGTAGCCCACCAGGGTTACGCGACCCGCCTTTACCATTGCATCTGCTGCTGCCAATACAGCAGGAAAACCCTTTGTTTCTAGTGCGCCAACTGCAACCGGCATGATTCTCTCCAGAGGCGATCGCTCGCCCGATACTCAACTCGCGGGTAAAAATCGAACCCAATCCAACCCACATTGTACGGTCAAGTGATGCCCCATCGAAAAAAATCGATGGCTTTCCCTACGCTTCGAGTCATATCTACAAAAATGCTTAATGCACGGAAATAGGCGTTAATCAGCGCGATTGATAAGCATCGATTACCGCTGCAATTGGGTTTTTGTAAGGGACTTGGCAAATCCATCGGAGGAAGCCCAAATGGGCGATCGCCCATTACGCCAACCCCACAACTCCATTACATGAACTGCTGAACTTTGGTGGTGTACTTAATCGGCAGCACCACTTCCAGGTTCTCCGGTGGGTTGGGGATGATGTAGTAGTCCACCAGTTCCGCGCCATAGACCTGATTCACCGCTTCCACCCCAGCCTCAATGGCGGGCTTGACCTCCGAGGTGCTGCCGCGAATCGCCACCAGGAACTCTGCCCGCTCCGCCAGTCCGTAATACACCAGCGTCACCCGGCCCGCCTTCACCATTGCATCTGCCGCCGCCAAAATCCCTGGAAACCCGACGGTCTGAATTACTCCCACGGCTGCTGGCATACTGGCGCTCCCGGCTCACATTGAAAATCTCAGCATTCTATTTCAACACTATATTGTACGGAGTTTGCTGCGCGGGCGCATGGGTGCGGGCGAATGGTTTGTGCGATGAAAGGGTTATTAGGACAAACGGCGGGCGATCGCCCTATCTATAAAGCGTGTCCATTCATCGGACATACATTCCTACACTAGGATGTAGAAATCTAGACTTTCCGTAACCTTGCCCTCTATGTTGAAATCCGGTGCAACCGTTAGCAGCGAAAGTATTAAGCAAGAAATTGAGCAGCTCACGACCGAAGAGCTTCAACAGGTTGCCGACTTTATTGCGTTTCTAAGATTTCGCAACAAGCGCCGTCGAATGCTCGATGCCGAGCAGCTCGCGCTTCTCAATACTGAATTTGCAGAAGCCGATCGAGCGCTTGCTGAAGCAGGGATGGAAGACTACGCATCGTTGCTGCGCGAAGAGGATCAATGACTGAGGTACAGAGACGGGGTGAGGTTTGGCTAGCGAACTTGAATCCTACTCAAGGATCTGAGCAAGCTGGAGTACGTCCTGTTGTTGTGTTTCAGAATGACGTTGTGTCTCAATTTTCTACAACGGTTGTTGCTATTCCTTTAACAACAAATCAGCGGCGTGCAGCATTGCCTGTGTGTTTACTGATTCGTCGAGGAGATGGAGGACTTTCGGAGGACTCAGTTGCGCTGTGTTTTCAAATTCGTGTGCTGGATAAGGCGCGGTTAATCCGAAAGCTGGGGCAATTGGCCCCTGAAACAATCGCTCAGCTAGAAGATGTAGTGCTGCTAACACTGGGATATGAGCTATGAGGGGCGATCGCCCTTCGCCTCCCCGTCCCTAGTCAGCACTCTGTAGAATATGAAGTGTCGTCAACTCAAGTGACTTGCTTACTAAAACTGGCATGGCTCCCGCAGTTCTAATCGAAAACCTACAGAAGCGCTACGGCAGCGTAGAAGCGGTCAAAGACGTGTCGCTTCAGATCGAACCAGGAGAAATCTTTGGGCTGCTGGGGCCCAACGGCGCAGGCAAAACGACGACGATTCGCTGCCTCTGCACGCTGTCTACGCCTGATGCGGGGCGGATCGAGGTGTCGGGCGACTCGGTGCTAGAAAATCCCCGACTGGCGCGGCAGCGGCTTGGCTACGTTGCCCAGGAAGTGGCGCTGGATAAGGTGCTGACGGGGCGGGAACTGCTGGAACTGCAAGCGGCGCTGTATCATCTGCCCAAGGCAACGATTGGCGATCGCATCAATCAGGTAATTACGCTGTTGGGACTGACCGACTACGCCGACAAAAAAACAGGCACTTACTCCGGCGGTATCCGCAAGCGCCTAGACCTAGCGGCGGGGCTGCTGCATCAGCCGGACGTGCTGGTGCTAGACGAGCCGACCGTGGGGCTAGACATCGAAAGCCGCACAGCGGTTTGGGACTTTTTGCGGAAGCTGCGGGAGGGCGGCACAACGGTCTTGTTGACCAGCCATTACCTGGAGGAGGTAGACGCGCTGGCAGATCGGGTCGCCATTATCGACCAGGGTAAGGTGATTGCATCTGGCACGCCGTCGGCACTGAAAGACGGACTGGGGGGCGATCGCATCACCCTGCGCCTGCGCGAGTTTACCCCAGCAGACGAAGCCCAGCGGGCCACGGACTTGCTGAAAACGCTGCCCTTTGTGCAAGAGGTGATTGTGAACGAAGCCCAGGGCAATTCGCTCAACCTGGTCGTAGACACCCAGAGCGATGCGCTGCTGACGATTCAGCAGGTGCTAAAGGAAAACGGGCTGCCCATCTTTGGCGTGTCGCAGTCGCGCCCCAGCCTGGATGACGTGTACCTCGCCGCGACTGGGCAAACGATTCTGGATGCCGAGATCGCCGCCGCTGCCAAGCGCGATCCCAAAAAAGAGAAAAAGCAGAATATGCGCTAGTTTGCCGGGTGCAGCCCTAAATGGTTCCGATTCATGTTGTGGGTATTGGGCTGGAGGGTGCCGCAGGGCTAACGGCAGCAGCACGGCAGGCGGTGAACTGCGCCACGCTGCTGGTGGGGAGCGATCGCCATCTGGCCTACTTCCCCGACCACGCCGCCCCCAAAGTTCCCCTGGCAGATTTCCACGCCATGCTGCGGCAAATCCACGCCTACATCGGTGCAGCTTCCCAAGCTGAGACAGATGCAGATGCAGATCCAGAGACAGATGCAGATACAGGTTTGTCCATAGCCGTTCTCACCTCCGGCGACCCGCTGTTTTTTGGACTGGGGCGACTGCTGTTGTCCGAGTTTCCTGCCGACTGGCTCACCTTTCATCCCCACCTCAGCGCCATCCAGCTTGCCTTTAGCCGGGTCAAGGTGCCCTGGCAGGATGCGCGACTAGTCAGCGCCCACGGGCGATCGCCCGACACGCTGATGCAAGCCTTACAGCAGGGTGCAGCCAAAATCGCTGCTCTGACAGATGGGCACAATACCCCCCCGGCGATCGCCCGGCTAGTGTGCGATCTGGACTTGCCGGGGCAGTATCACCTCTGGGTCTGCGAGAACTTGGGCGGCGCAGATGAGCGAGTCCAGTGCTTTGCACCCGCAGAGTTGGCGGCCCAACAAGACACCCCGTTTGCGCCGCTGAATGTGGTGATTTTGCTGCGCGACGCAGAGACAGACGCGCCTGATCTGGCGACATTGCCTATGTTCGGGATTCCCGATGCGGCATTTCTCAGTTTTGGCGATCGCCCCGGCCTGATGACCAAGCGCGATGTCCGCGTGCTGGCGCTAGCAGAACTGGCGCTGCGACCGGGGCAAGTGGTGTGGGATGTCGGCGCGGGCACGGGGTCGGTTGCCATCGAAGCGGCCCGCCTCTGTCCCGCGTCCACCGTATATGCCCTAGAGAAAACCGCCGCCGGATTCTCCCTGATCCAGCAAAATGCCGAGCGCTTTCAGGTCAAAAACCTCAAACCTATGCAGGGCAAAGCTCCGGAAGCGCTGAGCCTGCTACCCGCGCCCGATCGCGTCTTCATTGGCGGCAGCGGCGGGCAGTTGGGCGAAATTCTGGATGATTGTGCCGAGGTGCTGAAGCCGGGAGGACGGATGGTGCTGGCGATCGCCACCCTCGACCATCTGGCGATCGCCCAGACCTGGCTCCAGGCGAACCGCTCCACCTGGCAACAGCACGCCCTCCAGGTCAACCTTGCCCGTACAGTGCCCGTTGCCGCCCTTACCCGCTTTGCCCCGCTCAACCCCGTCACGCTGATCACGCTCCAGCGCAGCGATCGCGCTCCGATACTCAGCTAAGTCAGCCCGCAGTGCTACAATCCTCACCGAGTCGTCTTTTCATACCCCTCACCCCCTTCCCACCCCCTTCCCAATGGACACTGCTTTAGAAGCTTTAGAAACAGATATCAGGGCGATCGCCCCCGTCATGCCCGCTGATCAGACCCTTTACCTCCTCCTCGCGCTGCATTGCGTCATTGGGCTGGCTGCAACGGCGGTTGCCTATTACAAAGGGCGAAACCTCGGACTTTGGCTATTCCTGGGGCTAACCTGTGGCACAGCAGCGCTGCTCGTCGCGCTGGTGATGAAGCGTCAACCCCGCGCTGCGTGAGGGATTAGCCCATTAGACGCTCGGTGAGATGAGCGAAAATCTATTCATAACAAATTATTGGGCAGTGCGAAGAGTTTGCTGCTATAGTGTAGAGAGTATAGCTATAACTCTGGCGCTTAACTCTGGCTCTAGGGTTTCTGTGGCTTTAACAGGCCTGTCCCTCTAAGAGGTCAGGTTATCTCTTCATGGTCTGTAGTTATACTCAGGATCCCGATGCAGGCTAGCGTTATCTCTTCTCTATTTCTTGAGGTAATCCTGCTGTTGAGTGATGCCCGTTGGATGATGCACTGACTGAAGCTTCAGGTTTAGTTTGAAGTCATATTCGATTGAGCAGTTCGATTGACCGAGTTCCTCTACCCAGTCATTCCCTTCTCTATAATCCCACCCCACCTCCGGTAAGCTGTTATGCTGCACGCTGATCGTTTCGAGGGCACCCTGCCCAGGCACCTGTATGTTGTTTCCGGTTCCGATGCCGCTTCCTCCAAGTCCGACATGCAGCCTCAGGCGTGTAGTTCCGTAGCAGCCCTCCAAGAGCTTCTAGCAAAAGAGGTCAGCCCCAGCAAGCGGGCAGTGATTGAAACCCTGATTAAACTATGGGAAGCAAACCCAAGGGTATACCTTCAGCAGATGGGTTGAGACGTGAGTGACGACGATCAAGCCCTTAAGAGATTTTTACAAGAATTTGCACGGGGTGATAGAGGTCTAGAGAGTCAAGAGATACAGGACTCGCTTCAAGGGCTTCTACAGGCAATCAACCGGGTTCAGAATGCTGAGACTGACGATCCCGCTGAACTTCTTAAGGCTGCTGGGCTAGGCTATACAAGTAATGTCTTAGGTTCCGCTCATCCCAAGCTGGGGTTGAGCGGAAAAATGTTTATGGGGGCGGATCTCAAGGGGGTCGTCCTCATTGGTGCGGATTTGCGGGGCGCGAACTTCAGTAGCGCTGATCTCTGCGGCGCAAACCTGACCAGCGCGATGCTCAATAACGCAGTGCTAATCAGCGCAAAGCTTAATGATGCCAGTCTTACGAGCGCAACGCTATCGGGTGCAAATCTAACCAGCGCCACGGTCATGCGGGCAAACTTGATTGGTGCAGATTTGTCGGATGCAAACCTGTTTGCCTCGGACTTGCGCTACGCCAATTTGACAGGAGCCGCTCTCTGCCGCGCCAAACTGGGAGAGGCGATGCTGTTGGGGATTAACCTGCGGCGAGCAAATCTGATGAGTGCTGACCTGCGGGGCGCAAACCTCTACAGTGCAAATCTTTGCGGTTCAAACCTGTACTATGCCAACTTCAACGATGCGAATCTGGACGGTGTAGAGGTCGAAAAGGCTCGCTTTCGTCAGAACCAAGGCATTCCCAAGGAGACGCGGCGACAGCTCATCCAAAAAGGGGCAGTGTTTGAGGATTAGTTCTGATACCGATTCTTGATTTTGGATTTGCGATTTTGGATCGCTAGTTAAGCGCTGCTAGGACTTCTAACTTCTAAGAGGATGTTTGCAAAGTCCTACTGTTTGTAGCAAAGCGTGCAAGATCCCCCTAAATCCCCCTTAAAA
>NZ_DVEA01000338.1:0-3599 GCF_015295965.1 Thermoleptolyngbya sp. M55_K2018_002 | reverse complement strand
CCGCCCGCCGCGCCGACCGCGCTGCCCCCCAGGCCCTCCAAAGCATGGAGCCAATCCCCCCTGAAACGGGTGTGACCCTCCTCAAAGCGCTGCTGGCGGAAACTGTGCCCCAGGTCGCCGTGCTGCCTTATGCCAAACCGCAAGCCCCTGCCGCCACATCTGCACCCATTGCCATCTCCTGGTTTGAGCAAATTCGCCAGTTGCCAACAGGCGATCGCCCTGCCGCCCTCACCGCCCGCCTCCAGCAAGCCGTCGCCAACCTGCTGGGTCGCCCTGCCACCAGTCTTGACCCGCATCAGGGCTTCACCGACCTCGGCCTCGACTCCCTCACCACCATCGAGCTAACCCACCAGTTGCAACAGCAAGTGCCCCAGCCGTTGCCCAACGCGCTGCTCTACAGCTATCCCACCATCGCCACCCTTACGGAATACCTGCTGCATCTGCTGGAACCCAACTTTGACACCGCCGAATCATCTGAATCGTCAACTCAAAAGAACGAAGTAGCGAACGGAAGCGAGAATGACTCTCCACGCGAAACCTCGAGTAGTTTTGCGAATAGCCTGTCGAACGATCCTGAAGCGGCGATCGCCCAACTCACCGAAGCCGAAGCCGAAGCCCTCCTGCTCAGCGAACTCGACCGCCTCAACCTCAACCCCTAACCCCAAAATCTAAAATCCAAAATCTAAAATCTAAAATCCAAAATCCCCCATGACCGAAGCCTCCCCCACCAAACGCGCCCTCCTGGCGATTCAGCAACTCCAGGCAAAGCTAGAGGCGCTGGAGGCAGAAAGGCACTCGCCGATTGCCATTGTGGGCATGGGCTGTCGCTTTCCCGGTGCGGAGACGCTGGACGACTTTTGGGCGCTGCTGTACGCGGGCAAAGACGCGATTACCGAAATTCCGGGCGATCGCTGGAACCTTGACCAATACTACAGTCCAGACCTCAGCGCAGCGGGTAAGATGTACACGCGGCACGGCGGCTTTGTGCCCCATCTGCACGACTTTGACGCGGCTTTTTTTCGCATTGCGCCCCGCGAAGCCGCCAGCCTCGACCCGCAGCAGCGCCTCCTGCTGGAAGTGAGTTGGGAAGCGCTGGAGCAGGCCGGCATTTCGCCCCACCGCCTGTTGGGACAATCGGTCGGCGTGTTTGTTGGCATCTGCGGCATCGACTACTGGCATCAGCTTTTGCAGCAAGACCCCAGCACGATCGATGCTTACTTGACCACGGGAAATACCCACAGCACCGCTGCTGGCCGCTTATCTTATCTGCTGGGCAGCACCGGGCCGAGCATGGCGATCGACGCAGCCTGTGCCTCTTCTCTCGTTGCCGTGCATCTGGCCTGCCAAAGCTTGCGCCAGCGGGAATGCGACCTGGCGATCGTCGGCGGGGTGAACCGGATTTTGTCGCCGGAGATGATGGTGAACTTTTGCAAGGCGAAGATGCTGTCTGCAACCGGACGCTGCCACAGCTTTGATGCCAGCGCCGACGGCTTTGTCCGCTCCGAAGGCTGCGGCGTGGTGGTGCTAAAGCGGCTGGACGAGGCCCTAGGCGATCGCAACTTTGTGCAAGCGGTGATCCTGGGTTCCGCCACCAATCACGACGGCCGCTCCAGCGGGCTGACCGTGCCCAACGGACTGGCGCAGCAGGCTGTGATCCGCCAAGCCCTGAAGCAGAGCCGCCTAGAGCCGCAGCAGGTCAGCTATCTGGAAGCCCACGGCACGGGCACAGTGCTGGGCGACTCCATCGAGCTAGAGGCCCTGGGGCAGGTGTTTGGTGCGTCTGGAACAGATCGCGCCGTGAATCGCCCCGACCCGCTCTGGATTGGCTCCGTCAAACCCAACATTGGGCATCTAGAAGCCGCCTCTGGCATGGCTGGGCTGATTAAAGTGGTGCTTGCGCTCCAGCATCAAACCCTGCCGCCCCATCTGCATCTGCGCCAGCCCAACCCGCAAATCAACTGGGCCCAACTGCCGCTGAAAGTGCCCACTGCCCCCACCCCCTGGAACGGGCCGCGCCGCATTGCCGGGGTGAATGCCTTCGGCTTTAGCGGAGCCAATGCCCACGTAGTGCTGACGGAAGCGCCCGCGCCTGAATCCGCCCGCCTGCTCCCCTATCCGCTGCACCTGCTGACCCTCTCTGCCCGCACCGAAGCCGCCCTGCGCCAACTGGTCGAGCGCTATGTGCAGCATTTGCAGCGGCATCCCGATTTCCCCATCGCCGACCTCTGCTGGACGGCCAACACGGGGCGATCGCCCCTGCCCCAGCGCCTTGCCATCCTCACCGATTCCCTGCCAGACCTGCTGCAAAAACTGCATTCCGTCCTACAAGGCACATCTGCACCGGGCATTCTCCAGGGCCGCGCCCAGCCCACCGCGCCCGCCCTCCAGATTCACTACACCGCCGCGTCCCAGCCGCCCACGGCATCCACCCGCTACCTGTCGCCCGACACCGCCGCTGGCCAACTTCCCGACATTGCCACCGCCTTTGTGCAAGGCAGCGAATTGACCTGGCACGATGGCGATCGCCGCTATTTTCAGCAAACCGTCGCCCTGCCCACCTACCCCTTCCAGCGCCAGCCCTGTGGCCCAATTCCTGCCCCCTAATCCGTCTCCCCTGGAACTGGCACCTGCTATACAATGCGGGGGAGTTGGTTTTTCTGAACTCTGGTTGCCTATGAAAATTTCACTTCAATTCGGTTGGACTTGGTTGACAGCGCTGCTGAGCGCGTCTGCTGTCTTGACCTCAGCGCTGGGAACAGGGCTGGCCGCCGCACCAACCGCTGCCCCCCCAGGAAGCTTGCCCTCGACGGAATTCTCAAGCACCGCCCCAACGGAGTTGCTGCGGCTGCCCGATGCGGTGGCGACGGCTCCCGGTGTCACGATTTCAGGCGAAAACGGACGGTTTGTAGGGCAGGTGGTGATCAACGGCTCCGCTGCTGCCGCTTGGGCCGTGTTGACTGACTACAACAACTTTGCGTCGTTTTTGCCCAATGTTGAATCCAGCCGCCTGCTGAGCCGCAATGGTAATCAGGTTACGTTCGAGCAGGTGAATGTGCTGCGGGTGGCCTCGGTGCCCGTGCGAAACCGCGTCACCGTCGCTTCGTCCGAGCAGCGACCTTCGCAGATTCAGTTTGTGGTGATGGACGGCAACGAGCCGATCATGCAGGGCGTTTGGCAGCTTCAGCAAGCCTCGGCCCGCCAGTTGGTGTTGACCCATCAGGTGGTTATTTCCCCAAGCTCTGACCTGATGCGCGATGTCTACTCGCGGGTTTATCGCGGCGAACTGGAGACGACTCTAGTCTCCCTGCGTCGAGAAATTGAGCGCCGTAGCCGATGAACCCACCCAAACACGCCATCATCACGGGCGGCTCTAGCGGCATTGGGCTGGCGATCGCCCACCGATTGGCCGCCCAGGGAACCTCCCTCTCGCTGATTGCCCGCACCCCCGAAAAGCTAGAGGCGGCGCGGGCGCAGCTTGAAGCCAAGCGGCGCTTGCCCGACCAGCAGGTCTTCACCGTTGCCGCCGACGTGGCCGATCGAGCGCAGGCAGACCAGGCCGTGCAGCGGGCGATCGCCCAGTTGGGCCCACCGGATTGGCT
>NZ_DVEA01000001.1:0-3605 GCF_015295965.1 Thermoleptolyngbya sp. M55_K2018_002 | reverse complement strand
GCGCCCCCTCACCGCCGCCGAACTCGCTGCTCAGGGCTGGAAAACCGAAACCCCCATCTACGACACGCGCAATCTGCTGTTTTACTTTCGCCTGCTGAAAGATGGGCGCTTTCTGTTGGGGACGCGCGGCGGCACACGGGGCACCCCACAAGAAGCCGACCGCTACCGTCAGTGGATGGAGCGACGACTGGGCAAGATGTTTCCCGCCTGGCGCGACGTGGAAATTTCCCACTACTGGAGCGGGCTGCTCTGCGGCTCTAGGGCGCTCGTACCCCATGTCGGGCATCTTGCGGATGATCCCACGCTCTTCTACGCGCTGGCCTATCACGGCAACGGCGTGGCCACCGCCACTTGGAGCGGCCGGGCGATCGCCCATCTGCTGATCGGCAAGATTTCAGAAACCGATCTGGCCACCCCCTTTCGCCAGCCTCTCCGCCACTTCCCGCTGCCCCACCTGCGCCCGTGGTACCTGCGGGGGATGTTTGGTCTGTATAGCTTGCAGGATGCCTGGTAAGCGGGCGGGAAATATTGGTAAGCGGGCAGGAAATATTGGAGTCAGTTCCCCTATCTCTGCATCACTCACACTATTCCATCGCAGCACAGGTCAGCGGCGAGCCGCCAGGATTGGTCGCAGCGCGAGCAGCCTGGGCAACGCGAAAGTCGAGATCCGTCAGCCCGCCTGCGTCGTGGGTGGTGAGTCGCAGCGTGACACGGTTGTAGGCAATCGTCAGGTCGGGGTGATGGGCGGCGGCTTCGGCGGGTTCCACCAGGCGATTCACAAAGGCGATCGCCTCCACAAAGTTCCCAAACGAGTAAGTGCAGGAAATTCCCTGTCCTGCCAGGGCCCAGTCAGATAAATCCTGCATTTGCCGGGCTATCTCGTCACTGCTGAGCAAGACTGGGAGGGCGATCGCCCCTCGCGATCCGGCCCCCATTGCCAGCACCAGTCCCAGCCCAGCGCCCAGTATCCAGTTGCGCCGGGGTTCGATATTTCTGTGCATACGAAACTCCATTTTGATGGACTTGCCATTTTGATGGACTTGTTTGATGGACTTGGAGGGACTCATCTGGCTGCCTCAAAACTGCCTCAAAATAAGATTACGCAGAGATTAAACGGTTCCACAAGCTGGTATTTTTATGGTTAAGTTTCGCAGTCTTGTTTTCTAGACTGCTGCAAGCTTCGCAGCAAATATTTATGGTTGAAACATACCGGCGCACCCAGAGGTCATTACCAATGGGCGCTTTGCTGTCTTCTGGACTTTGCTGTTCTGATTGCTGCTTTTGATCGCGGTTGATTTAGGTTTGTCCGGGCGCAATCTCATTTCGGGTGCGCTGGAGTGTCGTTTCGGTTCGTATACCCGTCTAGCAGCGTTCCAATATGAATGGTTATGAATAGCTATGAAATGCTTTTCAGCGTTTTGCAACTCCAGCGCCTTGCGTGCAGAACGCATTCTTAAAAGTATTCCTGAACGCATTCCCGAACGCATTCTGTAACTGTGGTGTGACGTAGCGTATTTTCCTATGATTCAACCAAACCCATTCCCTAACCATCCTGATTCTCAAGATTTTGACCTCCAAACATTTGCCAAACCAGTTCCCCGAATAGATGCACACAATCTGACGCAGAGGCAGTTTCGGCAGCAGCATCTTGCACCTGGAAAGCCCGTTGTCGTCACAGGGTTGCTGGAGGGGCTGAATTGGAACTTAGACTTCCTGCTGAAACATTTGGGCAGTTTGACCTTTCCGGTGCGGCAGTATGGGCGCGATCGCTACCAGCAAGACAAGCGCACCTGGGAAGACACTGGCAGCGGTGTACCGACGCAAAGCCTCAACTTTTCGCGCTATGTTGAGATGCTGAAATCGGGCGAAGCGCTGAAAAGAGATGCCTATCTGGGGCGCTGTTCGCTCAAGGGAACGCCGCTGGAGGCTGCGCCACAGATCCAGTCGGCCGAAGCCAAGCTGGGACTCCGACTGCCCGCAACGGCGATTAATCTCTGGGTTGGGCCTGGAGGGCACACGTCTTGCTTGCACTATGACCCAATGGACGGCACGCTGATGCAGTTTCAGGGTGAAAAGCGGGTCATTTTGTTTCCACCGTCCCAGCTTTATAACCTCTACCCGTTTTCTCTATTCAACTATGTGCGCCACGGCATGAAGCGGCGTGCAGTTTACAGTCAGGTCTATCCCGATCGCCCTGATTTTGAGGCATTTCCGCGCTATCGTGAAGCGCTTGAGCATTGCCAGCAGACGGTGCTGAAGCAAGGTGAGGCGCTCTTTCTGCCTGCGGGCTGGTGGCATGAGGTCACGAGTCTGGGGCAGGGAGCGGTTTGCTCAGTGAACCGCTTTTGGCACGTCCTACCCTGGAGGCGATCGCTCACAAACTGGAGTAAGTGGCGGGTGCATTTGGGGGTGGTGATGGCCGCGCCCCATCTGGCAGCCAATATACTAGAGGCGATCGCCAGCGCGGATCGAGAGCAGGCCTTTCGTAAAATCATGCAGCGGATGTAAGAAGGAAGGAGCAACGGATGATAGAACTTGAGGCGTTTCCCCCACGCCGCACCCGCCGCCCAGTAGGGCTATACGCCTCGCTGCTGCCGCCGCTGGTATGGAC
The DNA here is from genome assembly GCF_015295965.1 of Thermoleptolyngbya sp. M55_K2018_002. NCBI lineage: Bacteria > Bacillati > Cyanobacteriota > Cyanophyceae > Oculatellales > Oculatellaceae > Thermoleptolyngbya > Thermoleptolyngbya sp. M55_K2018_002. The sequence continues at coordinate 994 of NZ_DVEA01000001.1, read as the reverse complement.
GACGCTGCTCTATTTTGTCCCCTTGGCGCTGCTGATTTCCTACAGCGTGTGGCGGCTGGAGGCGTTTGATATTGTCAAAGAGTTTAGCCTGGTCAATTTCAAAACGATTTTCACGAATGCCGCCTATCGCACGGTGATTTTGCGAACCGTGGGCACAGCGCTGGGAGTGACGCTGATTGATATCGTGCTGGCCCTGCCGCTGGGCTATTTTATTGCGCGGTTTGGCGGCAAGTGGCGATCGCTCCTGACGATCCTCGTCATCCTGCCGCTGTGGTCAAGCTATCTGGTGCGGGTGTTTGCCTGGAAAATCATTCTGGGCTATAACGGCGTGTTGAATACGGCACTGCTGTCGCTGGGCATCCTTCAGGAACCCAGCACGGTGTTCCTCTACAACTCGTTTTCGACCATGCTTACGTTTGTTCACGTCTGGCTACCGTTCATGATCTTGCCCATCATCACCGCCTTCGAGCGGTTGCCCCAGGACTTGCTAGAAGCCTCCGCTGACCTAAACGCGCCGCCGCTCACAACCTTTCGCCGAGTCATTCTGCCCCTCGTGACACCGGGCGTGTTTGCGGGTTCTATCAGCGTGTTCGCGCTGACGATGGGCGACTATATCACGCCGAGTCTGGTAGGCAGCCCCAGCGGCATCATGTTGGGTAACGTCATCTCGTCCCAGTTTGGCGTGTCCTACAACTGGCCGCTGGGCGCAGCGTTTTCGCTGGTGGTGATGCTGATTGTATTTGCTGGACTGGCGATCGCCCTGCGCCAGGGAGCCTTGGAAGCCTAAGGTTTGAAGCCCAAGCCTGGAAGCCTGAGGGTTGAAGCTGGGTGGAATAAATGCGATTTTGGATTTTAGTTGGTGTCCCGATTGATTCGCAGTTCCCTTCGGAGAATAGAGACAAGTCATAAAGCAAGTCATAAAAAAGGCACTGACATACTTGAGAGGGTGTTTGAAAAGGTATCGCCTGTAATGTTAAGCACTCAGAGATCCCCC
>NZ_DVEA01000034.1:0-3612 GCF_015295965.1 Thermoleptolyngbya sp. M55_K2018_002 | reverse complement strand
TATCCAGGCAAAAAGATGACGCAAGCTGCCAGAAAAGCATAGAACCCGACAAAAATCAGCATCAACCCCACCATTGTCAGCGGCAGGTTGTGGGGCAAAATAGGACGCGGGTTGCCTGCTTCGTCATACTTGCCGACCCTCGGCCCCAGGTTAATCAGTACGCCCAGGGCAAAGAAGCCCGAAATACCGTGAACGATCGCTGAGCAGCCGAAATCGTGATAGCCCAAATTGGTGACAAACCAGCCGAAGGGGTTCCAGCCCCAGGCAGCACCGACCACCCAGGTAAATGCGCCCAACACGACGGATAGCACCAGGTATGCGCCCACCTTGACCCGCTCGATCAGCGCTCCCGACAAGATTGAAGCGGTGGTCATGGCAAACAGCGCAAAGGCGAAGAAAAATACCCCCGTCAGATGGTCTGCGGTATTGGGTCCTAGAGCGGGTGACCAAGGGTAGGACGCTTCCACCAGTTCCATTGCGGACTGGATTGTTTCGCTTTGCTCAGGATTAGTCCAGGGGCCGAGAATGCCGCCCGTGACGGGAAACAGCGGGAAGGCGTTATATACCCACCAGCCAAAGAAGAAAAAGGCAAGCCCAACGCTGGCAAGCGTCAGCAGGTTTTTGACCATCGTGGCCAGGACGTTCTTGGTGCGCGATGCGCCGCCCTCGTAGGCGAGGAATCCGGCGTGGATCAGCAGCATAAACACAGATGCCCAGTAGTAAAACGTCTCTGAGGCAAATGTTCCGAGGAATTCTTGTGCTTCGGGTGACATGGGTTAGGAGGTGGAATTACGAGTCAACGGCAGGCTATTGAAAATGAAAATGGCTAGCAATGAAAATAGCTAGCAACGGCGATTAGTGAAGATTAGCCAGAGGAACCAGAGGCTTGTGAGGAGGCAGGAAAAGACTCAGCTAAATTCAGGGCTGCTCTTGTTAAACACCTGCGCGAGCTGATGACGATGGCACGCAGCCGACGATGCAGGGGTCAGCATCCTGATATGAAGCGAATATTAAAGTCAGCCCGTCTTGACAAATGTATTGCAGTTAACCATCCGTAACTGGGTTCTGGAAGATGACCGCAAGGGCGATCGCCGTTCCCAGCATCAGCAGCAGTCCCAGCGCCCCGGCCAGCGGTTTGCCATCCAGCCCCGTGATCCAGGCGGGAACTCGTCCGGTTGGTTCTAGAGCGCCCAGAATCTCCAGGCTGGCGATCGCCATGATCCAGCCTGCATGTAGCCCCCACGCCAGTCCCAGGTTTCCTCTAGCGATCCAGCAAGCTCTGCTGAGGACCAGCCCCATGACCAGCAGCCCAGGCAGTTGCGGCACGGTTGCCCGCCCGTCCCAAACCAGATGCAGCAGGGCAAACAGCAGGTTGGCGATCGCCACAGCCGCCAGCGGTCCCAGATCAAAGCCCAGCGCCAGCGGCAAAAATCCTCGAAAGACCAGTTCCTCCACCAGCCCCACCGCCAGCCCCAGCAGCGCCACGGCAATTAGAGAGCGGCTGGCGCTGCGGCTCAGCGGATTGGTTTGCCAGCAGCCCCAGCCCGTCGCCACCTGCACCCCCAGCCACAGTCCAACCCCTGCGATCGCCACCAGTAGCCCCAGTCCTAGCCCTTGCCACAGTGGTTCGCTCCAGGCCAGACCATAGATGCCGAAGCTGCTGCGGGTCGAAAGTCGAGGACTTACCTGCCCAGCAGCCCACAGCGCTGCCGGGGCCAGCAGGTATAGCCCCAGCAGCAGCGGAATTTTTTGGGCGGGTGCAATCGGTTTACCGGGCTGCCACTGGAGGGCGATCGCCATCGGCAGCAAAATCGGCAGCCCCAACCCTATCCACACTGCAAAAAAGAGCGCCGCCTCCCCAAAGTTCAGCAGCGCCAACAGTTCGACATCAAATTTGAGATCAAAAAACATGAGCAGCACTATTCTTCATCCGAGTCTTCGCCGTCCTTGTCGCGGTCGATTTGAATGAGATGAATGTGCTTGTAACCCAGCTTAATTTCAAACTCGTCACCGGGCTTCAGACCCATTTTGTCGGTGTAGGTGGCACCGATGACAATCTGGCCATTTTTGTGGACACTGACGCGATAGGTCGGCTCTCGCCCGCGCCCGTCTCGGTCTGATCCAGTCTCTAGGGAAATTCCTCGAGCTGCCAGCAAAGCCTCATAAAAAGCCGCCATGTTGACGCGAGTCTGCTGATTTTTGCCAACGGTCTGATAGCCGCACTGAATCGCCTTTTCTCGCGCCTTGAGATGCGAAATTTCTTTTAGCTTCTGAAGCAGCGCCTTTCCAGTCAATGGAGATGTCGCGATTTCTGTCATTGCGTTTAGAGCATCCTCTATTCCAAGACGACTATGTTCAAAAAACGGCTCGAACATGAGATGGACTTAAACCTGCCGTGGGCGATCGCCCTTGAGAAATTTTGTGGAGACGCTTTGTTTAGAGTGAGTTTAGAGTGGCGCAGATCTGAAATTTTGAACCCAGTCCACCGCACCCCAACCAACCAAAACGCTCTAGAAAAGATCTGGCGGTAGAGAGGTTTTCAAGCACAGATTGAAAGGGAGTCCGTATCAGGCTTGAAAGCTCTCCATGGCGTTGTAGCTAGAGCCAGACGCACTTTGCTTGACGACATTTTCACAAGCTTGACCACCAAAGCATTGAGGATACAAGCTATCCTGTGTGCCATCCAGAACCCAGAAGATTCAGCCTGATAGAGATCGAGCAATTCCCTTGATCGCTGGAGAAGACTCAACCTATCTTGACCTGCCTCCTAAGGGCTGATCTCATCAAACTACTCTGGGCAACGATCTCCTGAGAATTACCTGAGAACTATCTGCTCAGAGCCATTGATTTAGGATTACGACACTCAATCTAGCCTCCCAACGCCTCAGACCAAACCAAACATGAAAAACATCAAGACAAAATGGGAGCGTGGCTTGAGCTACATATCCCAAATTATAGCCTTAAGCTTTACCCAATTTAAAGCATTAATAAAAGGTCAAGGTTTTATAAAAAATTCCGGGACTGCTTTACAAGCTTGGAACCAGATTGACATAGGCAGAACTCTCAGTTTTTCAATTTACTAGAATTTTGGATTGAGGTAAAGTGCAGCTTGCCTTGTGAACTAAATCTCGTGATCTAGCATTGCTCAATCCTTGTCCAATCAACCCAAACAATGCGGAATTTACCTGTGAATGCCGTCGAATCCCTAGAAATCAAGAACTACTGGAAAGTTCTTATGCCTATCAAAGACTGCTGGCATTGACGAGATAGCCTATTTGCAGGATTGACAATTGACAAATGATGAAGGCTAAGAAAACACCAAGTAAATATGAACTAGGTCGGGCAAGTATCTGGGCGATCGCCCGGATTAGGTCGCAATTTTTCTACAAGCATTATCTACCCTCCTCAACAGCAGAGTGATTCCCCAACGTGGCATTTGAACCTGCCCCTAAGTTTCATCAACCTAGCAGCGGATTGGTTTAACAATTGGTATCCCTGAGTGCTGAAAGCAGGGGAAATTAGGCGATTGCCCGCATTTTCTGCCTACATTCTTGAGCCGTTGGTGTAGTGCTGCCCCTCTGCCCTCGGCGGTTGATTCAGATGCATTCCCAG
>NZ_DVEA01000134.1:0-21257 GCF_015295965.1 Thermoleptolyngbya sp. M55_K2018_002 | reverse complement strand
CTCTGGCGGAATGCCCAAACCCCAGGTGACGTTTATCCCGGCGCACCCGTCCAACTATCGCGCTCGCCGTGAAGGGTTCAAAATTAATACCATTGTGTTTCACAACACGGTGGCTCCGGTGCAGAGCGCCATCAACACGTTCCAAAGCTCGACCTCGCAGGTGTCGGCGCACTACATCATCGACCGCTCTGGCGAAATTATTCAGATGGTGCAGGATGACTACTGCGCCTTTCATGCGGGCAATAAGGATGTGAACGATCGCTCTATCGGCGTTGAACACGAGGCCACGCCCGCCCAGAAGGGCTTCACGCCCGCCCAGGAAAAGGCCAGCATCACGCTGATCCGGTTTTTGCTGGATGCCTACGGGATTCCCAAGGCCAATATCATCACCCACCGCAGCGTGCGGGCGACCCAGTGCCCCAGTCTGATCTTTGGGACAGACCCGGAATTTCAGCAGTGGGTGACGCGGAATTTCTAGGGGCTGGCGCTGCTTCAGGCTCCAGGGTTCCCAAACATTGCGAGAATCCCCGCAGCAGTTTGCCCGGTAATCCAAACTTGCCAATCCAAACTTGCCAATCCAAAATCCAAAATCTGCCTCACGCTGGTTCTCCGTCCTCTGTAACACTTCCTATCAAACCTGTGCCCTGAGTTACGGCTTGCTGCCTTAATAAAAGGCTATATAGCAATCAAGTTGTCATCCGCCCGTCTCCAAAAACTTGCAGCGCTGCAAATGGGTTGACGGGCGGGTTGGTCATCTGCCGTAAGGGCTGGGAGAAATCGTGTTTAATTTACGAACGGTCTTATTTGCCTTTGTGCTGCTGGCGATATTGCTGCTGGCGGGGCGCTATTTGAAGCATAAAATTCGCTTTTTTCAACGGCTTTATTTGCCTGCGTCGATCATTGCAGGGGTGCTGGCGCTGCTGCTGGGGCCGCAGGTATTGGGGGCGATCGCCACGGCCATTGGCGGCGAAGAGTCGCTGCTGGCGGGCGGTCTGTTTTCCGAAAATGTCCGCACCGTCTGGTCGCAGGCTCCCGGTGTGTTTATCAACATCGTCTTTGCTGCGCTATTTCTCGGTGAGACGATTCCGCCGCCGCGCGACATCTGGCGCAAAGCCGCGCCTCAGGTGGTGTTTGGGCAGACCCTCGCCTGGGGGCAATATGTCGTCGGCATTTTGGCCACGCTGCTGATTTTGGGGCCGGTGTTTGGGGCAAACCCGATTGCCTCCTGCTTGATCGAAATCGCCTTTGAGGGCGGCCACGGCACGGCGGGTGGTATGGCAGAAACGCTGAACAATCTGGGATATGCCGATGGCGCAGATTTGGCGATTGGTCTGGCGACGGTGGGCATTGTGTCGGGTATTGTGCTGGGGACGGCGCTGGCCGACTGGGGACGGCGCAAGGGCTACGTCGCTTCGATCAACCGCAACGCGATTGAACCAGAGGAAATTCCCGACTTGAACGTGGTGGCCGAAACACCGGAACTGCGCCAGCAGCGGGCGCGGCTGCTGCGAAATCTGCTGGTCGATCCGCTGTCGATCAACTTTGGCATCGTCGGCATGGCGATCGCCCTTGGCTGGCTCTTGCTAGAGGCGATGAAGTGGATTGAGTCCGTCACTTGGGGACAGACGGGCTTTGTGGTGATGCCGTTTGTGCCGCTGTTTCCGCTGGCGCTGGTGGGCGGCATTATCACTCAATCCATTCTGAATCGGCTGGGGCTGGGGGCGCTGGTCATTCGCCCGATGATTCAGAATATTGCGGGCGTGGCGCTGGATGTGGTCGTGATTGCGGCGATCGCCTCCATCTCGCTGCGGGTAATCGGCGGCAACCTGGGTGTGTTTCTGACGCTCAGCATCCTGGGCATTTTATGGAACGTACTCATCTTCCTGTGGCTGGCTCCGCGCCTGTTTTCGCAACATTGGTTTGAAAAGGGCATCGGCGACATGGGCCAGTCGATGGGCGTGACCGCAACGGGCATTTTGCTTCTGCGAATGGTAGACCCCGACAACAGCACCGGCGCATTTGAAAGCTTCGCCTACAAGCAGTTGTTCTTTGAACCCATCGTGGGCGGCGGCCTATTTACCGCTGCGGCTCCGGCCCTGGTGAATAGCTGGGGACTGGTTCCTGTGTTGCTGCTAACGGCTGGACTGCTGATTTTCTGGCTGGTGGTGGGCTATCTGCTGATGCGACAGGAACGGCGGCATTCCTCGGCAACGCCTGTGTAACTGGGGCAGCAAGGGCAGCAGGGTTGGGGGCCGCAACAGCCATGCAGAGGGATGCCTCTCTTTACCCCAGACTCCCCCGCTTCTGCTGCTCTCGCTCCATTGCGCGAAACAGGGCTTGAAAATTGCCCTCGCCAAAGCCGTCAGGGAGGCGCTGCTGTTGACCGGCCCAGTAGGCGCGACGTTCGATCACCTCCAGGAAAAAGGTCGGCTGCGGAAAGATGGGCTGGGTAAACGCCTGGAGCAGCATGGCGTTGGGTTCGTGGGCGGCCCAATCAACCAGGATTTGCTGCTGGGCGATCGCCCGCCAGGCCTCCTCCGACAGCGAAAAGCCCTCACGCTGCCGCAGTTGGGTGTAGTATTCTGGCGGCACATCGAGAAACTCCACCCCACGCTGCCGCAGATGGGCGATCGTCCCCAGGGCATCCCGCGTCCGCAGCGCAACATGCTGAATCCCTGCACCCTGGTTGATATCGAGAAATTCTTGAATTTGAGAGTTGGGCGAGGCGGGTTCATTGATCGGCAGTTGCACCGTGCCGCCCGGATGCCCCAGCACGCGACTGCACAGGCCCGAACGCTCGGTCTGAATGGTGAAGCCCTGCTGTCGCCGCAGCCCCAAGATCTGTTCATACCAGACGGTGGCTGGCTCCAGGTCGCCCGCTGCCACATTCAGCACCGCATGATCAATCTGTTCAAAAAAGCCAGCGCAGTGGGGGGATGTGGCTCCTGGCTCCCAAAAGTCCAGTGTTTCTAAATTTGGCAGCGTCGCCCAAATCGGCACGGCAGCCTGCCCCGACCATTCCAGCAGCGTGTGGTGCAAGTCTTGCCATCCGGCGATCGCCCCCCAGCGCAGAGTGCCGTTGAGCAGGTCTTCTTCTGTGACGGGCTGCAAGACAGTTGCCCCAGCGGCGATCGCCTGGGTCATGACCGCCGCCACATTGCTCACCCCAAACGCCAAGTCCGCGACTCCGGGCGGGTGCTGATCGAGATAACGCGCCACTGGGCTACTGCGGGTTCGGGCTGAGGATACCGCTATCCACACCCCCCCACAGCGCACGATTTCTGTCCAGGTTTCGCGGCTGCGGGCCGTCGCCACAGGCAAAAAGCCCAACCGCTCGATCAACCACTCGCGCCATTCCCCTGCATGGCCTACATAGAAGTGAATATGCTGAATGTCCATCGTCAGCCTGCCTACCAAAATGCAACCCAAACACACCCACACCAAACGCCCTCAGCTTATCGCGTGTCTGTCTGAAATGCAGCGAGGGAGACTACCCCAAATACGGAGAAGCCTGAGAACGAGAGCATAAGGAAGCATGGGAGTCGCCGTCCCAAGTTAAAGATTTGTCAACTAAAGATTTGTCAACTCTTTGATCGCCTGATTGCCAACTGCCCTTCCTCTCTTGCGCTTGTCCTGCAAGACTCAGGTTGTTCGACAAGACAGGAGGGTAGTCTTGCATTTTCTCAAGGTCTGCTTTAGTGTCAAATGGAATCTAAAGATAAGATTTTTTTTGAAAAAATCTAAATGTCTTTTCCTGCAAGGTTTCTGTCGTTCTAGACGGAGATTGCAGGGCGAGAGGTGCAGGAGCAGTTATACGAGTGGTTATAGGAGTACTGACAAGAGGAGCTACAAGAGGAGTTACAAATCGTTGTTGCCAGAGGACAGCAGTTCGTTAGACTATCATTTTGGCAAGCGCTGTCCGGTCTGAACACGGTTCAACAGTATCCAATTGCGAAAACTCAGATCGCAAAACCTCAGATTGCTGTCACCCGATTGTTGTTGTAATAAGGAACGGTTATGGAACCTGAAGTCAAAAACGAAATTAACACCCCTGACTTTATCAACGCCGAGGACACTGGAAAGCTGACTTCCTTCGGCTCCGAGGAAAACACGGGCGAAGAGTGGCGTGAGTACGTGGACAAAGCAACAGAATTCGTTGCTGACCTGCCCAAATACCTATCTGAGTTTTTTGGGCAATACAAAAGCCCCTTTGTCACCATTGGTCTGCTGCTGGCAGCGCTGATTGCGGTGCGGCTGGTGCTGGCGATTCTGCGGTCGGTCAACGATATTCCCCTGCTGGCTCCTACCTTTGAGCTGATTGGGCTGGGCTATACGGCGTGGTTTGTCTATCGCTATTTGCTGCGGGCCTCAAATCGGAAGGAACTGGTCAACGATTTCAACGAGCTAAAGTCGCAAGTGCTGGGGCATCGCAATAACCCGCCGCTCTAGGACTTGGCAAGGGATTGAGTTGTCTTGAAGCGTTATCTCATTGCGGGGTTGCCCTAGAAACTGGGTAATCTAGCGATGGAAGTGTCTGTACAGCAGCGCTTGCTTAATGTAAGGGGCACTACAAGGGTTCTAAGAGGGCACTAAAGGAGCGCTGCAAGGGCGCTAGAGGGCACCGAAAGGGCACGAATAGATCAACAGAGGGCAACTCAGAGGGCAACTCGATGGACAGCGTGGGAGTTGTTGCAATTGGGCGGAACGAGGGCGATCGCCTGCGGCAATGTCTCTCGTCGGTGGTGGGTCGGGCAGCGCAGGTGGTCTACGTCGATTCTGGCTCCACAGACGGGAGCGTGGAACTAGCGCGATCGCTCGGTGCGGAGGTGGTCGCGCTGGATCTGTCGATTCCCTTCACCGCCGCCCGCGCCCGCAATGCCGGATTTGCTCGACTGCTGGAACTGCTGCCCCAGGCGGAGTTTGTGCAGTTTGTCGATGGCGACTGCGAAATTGTCTCTGGCTGGATAGAGCAGGCCACCCAAGCCCTGCGCGACCATCCCGACTGGGCAGTGGTCTGCGGGCGGCGGCGGGAGCGCTTCCCGGATGCCACGCTGTACAACCGCCTCTGCGACATGGAGTGGAATACGCCCGTGGGCGAGGCCAAGGCCTGCGGCGGCGATGCGCTGATGCGGGTGGCGGCGGTGCAGCAGGTGAGGGGCTATAACCCTGCGCTGATTGCGGGAGAGGAGCCAGAACTCTGCGTGCGGCTGCGGCAGCAGGGCTGGAAAATCTTCCGCTTGGATGCCGAGATGACGCTACACGATGCCAATATGACGCGCTTTGCTCAGTGGTGGAAGCGCACCAAGCGGGCTGGCCACGCCTACGCCGAAGGCTCTTGGCTACACGGGGCCCCGCCCGAACGGCACTGGGTCAAGGAAACGCGGAGCATCTGGCTGTGGGGATTGGGAATTCCCCTGGGGGCGATCGCCCTTGCACCGTTAACTAAGGGCCTCAGCCTGCTGCTGCTGCTGGGCTATCCACTCATGGCCTACCGCATCTACCGCTATTTCAAGCAGCAGGGCTACAAGGCCTCCGACGCGCTGCCCTATGCTGCATCCTGCGTATTGGGCAAATTTCCTGGGCTGGCAGGCGTGCTGCAATTTCACGCCAATCGCCTGCTGGGCCGCCGCAACGCCCTGATCGAATACAAGTAATGCTGCTGTCGTCTGTCCTAACCCTCGTCTCTACACCCCGATCCCTTAGGACTTACGCACTTGCGATTAAGTTTTCTGGGTTTTGGGCGATTTCTTGCGGACTACGCCCGTGAGAAATTCCCCAACTGCGTGTGTCTTATCCCCAAATCAAACCCGATTCCTGAAGCGCTTGTTCTAGATCAGCCGCAACCCCCAATTGGGCAGACCAATGTTGCAAGTAGGCGATGTCAAGCTGATCCGTCTGGGTTTTCAAGATTCCTAAAATGTCTCGCCACTGCTTTTCTGACTGGCTAGATTGCGGCCATTGCAGCTTGCTCAAAATCAAATCTTCTGGAGACGCAAAGTAAAAGTCGCCCCGATTGGGAATCGACAGTCGCCGCCGCCGCCGAAACTTTTCCATATCAAACGCCTCCGTGCCAGATAGCACTAGATCAGCCTGGAGGATGATTTCCTGATGGATAATCTGCAACGTGCGCGATTGTCCGGCTAGGACTTCTTCCACTCCTGGCACATAAAAACCTGCTGCTTCCAACGCTGAAATCAGTTGTGTCAAATCTGCGGGATTCAAATCCGGGTTCAAATTCAACACTACGTCTGAGTCTTGAGTGGTTCTGGGTTCTCCGTAGGCAGTTGCGGCAACTCCGCCCGTGATGTACTGGGGGGGTATCAAAGGGTTTTAAAGCACGCCCTAGATTCAGCTATAAGTCTGGTTACACAAGTCTGGTTACAATTTAGCAGCCGTCTCTTAGCAGTCGTCAGACCAACCTTTTGCATCAGCAATACGATTCTTGCCCACGATTCGTGCCGACGTGCCGTGAGCCACGGCAGAAATCTGCGGGACAAGGCCGGTAAGGTCTTGCATAAGGTCTTACACTGGATAAGGCTTAGAGGATGTTTGAAAAGGTATCGCCTGTAATGTTAGGCACTCAAAGATCCCCCCTAGCCCCCCTTAAAAAGGGGGAAACCGCCTTAAAGTCCCTCTTTTTAAGGGGGATTTGGGGGGAGCTTGCACGCTTTGCTACAAACAGTAGGACTTTTCAAACATCCTCTTAGAGGTTCTTCGGCTAAAACAGGGTTTGACCCCAGTCCCTCTGTACGTTGCAACTCATTTCCAATCATTTCCACCCTTGGACTCATGTCTCCCGATCTTCTGCGCTCTCTAGTTTGGATGGACTATCGTTTGGCGGTGCTGTTTGCAGTGCTGCTGCCGCTAATTTTGCTGATCTGGGCAACGGTAAAGCAGGCTGAAGCCATGCAGCGGCTGCTGATTATTTACTGGCGCGTTTCCAGCCTGCTGGCGATTACGGTTTATCTCCTAATTGGCGATTTGAAGATCGGCTTTCTGGCATCGTTTTTGGCGCGGATTTTGATTCCCCTTGGGCTGTGGTTCTGGGTTGACCTGAATGAGGAAATTGACGACCAGCGCTCTAACCCGCTTAAGTTTGTGTTTAGTGCCTGGCGCTGGGCGCTGACGATCTACAGCACGTTGGGGGCGATCGCCACGATTCCCTTTTTGCAATGTGCCTTTTCGGACGCAAGCTATCCAACGTCTTTCTGCCAGGTGTGGCGCGAGGCCCCGCTGATTTACAAAGATGTCCTCCATGCCAACTATCGCCCGCCTTTCCTGGGCTTTTTGGGCATTGTCGGGCTGGTGATTTATCTGATTTACTTTGGGCACTTTGTCATTGTGCGGCTGGGGCGGCAGGGTCGTTCTGCCATCGAGCAATAGCCCGTACCGCCAGTGCATAGCGCTATGGGCAAAGTCTTGCCAAAACCAATTCTGGTGACGGGTTCCCATCGCTCTGGCTCGACCTGGGTAGGGCGGATGATCGGCGCATCGCCCCAAGTCGCCTATATTCACGAGCCGTTTCACCTAGATCACAACCTGGGCTTTTGCGGCGCACAGTGGAACTATTGGTTTCAATACATCTGCGCCGACAACGAGGCTCAATATCGGCGGTTTTTTGAGAAAACGGTGCGGCTGCAATACAACCTGATTCCCAGTTGGAAGCTGGTGAATGATGCAGAATATCGCCGCAAAGTGCGGGGCGATCGCGCGTTTTTTGCCAAAAGCCGTGCGGCGGGCCGTCGTCCCCTGCTGAAAGACCCGATCGCCCTCTTCTCTGCCGACTGGCTGGCAACCCGCTTCAACATGGACGTGGTGGTGATGATTCGCCATCCCGCTGCCTTTGCCTACAGCCTGAAAAAAGCGGGCTGGTTCCACAACTTCCGCCATTTTCTCGACCAGCCACTGCTGATGCGGGATCATCTGCATCCCTTTGCCGCCGAAATTGAGGAATTCGTCGCCGGAGACGAAGTACCCGGTGGCGGGCACGGGCGGTCGATTCTGGAACACGCGGCGCTGCTGTGGAAGCTGATTCACTATCGCATCGCCACCTACCGGGAGCAGTTTCCCCACTGGCAGTTCGTGCGGCACGAAGACCTGTCGCTAGAGCCGCTGGCGGGCTTTCAGCAAATCTTTGAGCAATTGGGGCTGGATTTTAGCGACACCGTGCAGCGCAAAATCACAGACTATAGCAACGAAAAAAATCCCTCGGTGGAGCCGTCGCTGTTTGCCCTCAAGCGCAACAGCAAAGCCAATGCCTACACCTGGAAGGAAAAGCTTTCGGCTGAAGAAATTGCGTTTATTCGAGCGCAGGTGGGCGATTGGTCGGATCGGTTCTATCGTGCTGAAGAGTGGTGAAGAGGGGTGCAGTGATTCGCTTCTGGCTGCGGCCTAAGGGTTGCTGGCAAACGCGATGCGGATTTTTGATGCAGATTTTTCCAGATCAGGGTAGAGTCATGAAAGATAGGAAAAACTTCTCAGAGCTGCCGGACTGCGGCGGAGTTTTTTTAGAGATTTTTTTCAGTTTGGGTGAATCTTCTGTCTGCTATCGGAGCTTTTGTTTTTGCGCTCGTCGCGCCTTGCCCTCAGGCCATCCTGCATGATGCTATCGAGTCGATCGCCCCACTCCCAGTTTTCCACAAGGCTGAAGCAGCGACCGCTGGTTTGCTTGCTCAGCCTGGAGGAGTGTGTCCGCTAATCCGCCGGGATTTGAACGATCAGAGGCGGAGAGCGAATACTCTGCCTCGCTAGTTTCGATGCCTGAAAGTGTTAAATCTGACGCGAGTTTTCGACCGTCTGCGGAGACCTATACCAAACACTATTCGGGGCAATATCCGGGGCAACAAACTGGGCAATGCACCGGGCAATGCGCCGAGTCACACACGGAACAATACGCGGGGCAACATGCGGGCGATCGCCCGTCAGGGCCCTATCGCAGGCAGTTGATATTGCCAGAGCAGGGAGAACCCGCTGCACTTCACGCGGCTCTCAGTCTGCATAATCTCAGTCTGCATAATCTCAGTCCGCATACGATCTGGCTTACGGATGAACTGCTGTTTAGCTTTCAGCGCTGCCATCGCCGCGCCTACCTCGACCGCTATGGCGACCTGGAATATTGCGATGCGCCCAGTGACTATCTACTGAAGCTGCGGCAAGACAGCCTGGCCCACCGCCGCGAAATTTTGCAGGATGCGGTGATTCACGAAGCAGATTATCCCCGGTCAAACTGGGCGGCGGGCGCGGAGACCACGCTGACGCTGATGCAGCAGGGGGTAGAGCGGATTTCTCGCGGCGTGCTGCTGACGGAATACCGCGATGGCGTGATGCTGGTGAGTTGCCCTGATCTGCTGGTGCGGCATCCGGGCGAGTCGGTTTTTGGCGACTGGATGTATGTGCCGACGGATATCCGCCTGGGCAAACGCCCTAAGCTGGATTATCAGGTGATGGCGGCGTTTCATGCCTACGTGCTGGCGGCGGTGCAGGGTGCGTGGTGCGACACGAGCTGGCTGATGCTGCGGCAGCGTGGTCCCTATGCAGTGGATTTGGTGGATCTCGTGCCGCGCATGGAGGAAATTCTCTACGCCTGTGCTGAGATGCTGATTGCCCAGCGGGAACCAGAGGTGTTTATTGCCCACAACCGCTGCGACCTCTGCCACTGGTATAGCTTCTGCTATGGGCTGGCAACGGGCGATCGCCACCTTTCCCTGCTCCCCGGCGTTACGCCCAGCCGCTATGTTTATCTCAAGCAAATGCAAATCACCACGCTGGAGGCGCTAGCGGCCACGCCCGTCCGGGAGTTGGAAATGCTTCCTGGCTTTGGGCCGGCCGTGGCGCACAAGCTGGTGCATCAGGCCCAAGCAACGCTGAATCAGGAGGCGCTGCTGAATCCGTCGCTGTCTCATGGGGCGCTGCTGGAACTGGTCACTCATCGCCGCCTGCCCACTGCGGAGGTCGAACTGTATTTCGATATTGAGTCCGCGCCAGAGCAAAACGTGGTGTATCTGCATGGCGTGCTGGTGGTGGATCGGGGCCAGGGGCACAACACCTTCTACGCGCTGCTGGCGGAAACCCCAGAGGACGAGCGTCTCGCCTGGAACCAGTTGATGGAACTGTTTCAGCGCTATCCTGACGCGCCGATTTTTCATTTTTGCCCCTACGAGGTGCAGACGGTGCGCCGTTTGGGAGAATTGTTTGGCCCTGCCCCAGAGGTTGTGGAGGATTTGCTGACCCGATTTGTGGATTTGCACGACTGGGTGACGCAGGTGGCGCTGCTGCCCGTCGAGAGCTACGCGCTGAAGGCGATCGCCCGCTGGCTGGGGTTCAACTGGCGCGATGCAGAAGCCAACGGCGCACAGTCCATCTTCTGGTATGCACAATGGCTGCAAACGGGCGATCGCGCGTTTCTCGAATCGATTTTGCGCTATAACGAAGACGACTGCCGCGCCACCCACCGCGTCAAAGATTGGCTGGCGGCATTCATCACCGAAAAAGTGCAGGAAATTCAGGCGGATCAAGGGCCTTAGGAACAAGCCTCAGCCTGTTCTCCAAAAAATATCCAAAAGTTTCTCAAAACATTTGACAAAAGGCTCCCAGACCTACACAATAGAGATTGCGTCTTTCAAAGGGCGCACAAAGCGCAAGGGACCGTAGTTCAATCGGTTAGAGCACCGCCCTGTCACGGCGGAAGTTGCGGGTTCGAGCCCCGTCGGTCCCGTTTTAGGGTTTTGACTTGAGCAGGTATTTGATTTGAGCAAGTAGTGTTTGGGAGGCAGTGTGGGCAAGTGCTACGCTGTCCAATCAAGCAACCCCAAGTGCAGACAAGGGTTCAGGTCAAGGCGCGAACCCATGTGCAGATTTACAAGCGACGCTGATCAAGTGTCAACACCTGCTGAGCCAGCATTATGGCAAAAGGCTAAAGTCTCTGATTGTCTTCGGCTCTGCCGTTAGAAATGAGTTGACCCCAACTAGTGATATTGATCTGCTGATATTGCTGGCTCCACCCATCAACTACTTTCAAGAGCTGCGCGCCATTGTGGGCTTGCTCTATCCGCTTCAGCTAGAAGCGCCATACTGGATTTCTGCAAAGCCAGCCGACGCAACCGAGTTTGAGCAAGGCGTGAGTCACTTCTACCGCAACATTTTGCGGGAAGGCCTTGTGTTGTGAACCATTCTGGAGAAGTTCAGGCAAATTTAGGTCGTGCTGACTCGTCATTGGAAGCGGCAAAGACAACGATTGATACATCAGAGGCTCAAGCGGCGATCGCCTGCGCGGAGCGCTTTCTCACACAGGTTCAAGAAATCTTGAGAAGCACCTGAAAAGTGAGATGGACACAACTCCTGCTAATACTAAGGTTCCATGAATCGCTAGAATCTTTAAGGTTGGTTGTTGAGTGTCGCTGGGTGCTGCTGAGGCTAGTGCCCTTACCCTGTTGCTCGTCCAACCCCTACTTCCAACCCATTCCCAAAACCCCACTCCCAAAACATGTCCGTTCGAGTTCGCATTGCGCCCAGTCCTACCGGAAAGCTCCACATCGGCACCGCTCGTACTGCCGTGTTTAACTGGCTCTTTGCCCGTCACAATGGCGGCCAGTTTGTGCTGCGGATTGAAGATACTGACCTAGAGCGATCGCGCTCTGAGTTTACCGACAACATCCTCGACGGGCTGAAATGGCTGGGGCTGAATTGGGACGAGGGGCCCGTCTTTCAAACCCAGCGCGCCGAGCTATACCGCCAAAAAATTCAGGAATTGCTGGACAAGGGGCTGGCCTATCGCGCCTACGACACGCCCGCAGAACTGGACGCGATGCGCGAAGCCCAAAAGTCCCGCAACGAAGCGCCGCGATACGATAATCGCCATCGGGATCTAACGCCAGAGCAGGAAGCTGCCTTCATCGCCGAAGGTCGCCAGCCCGTCATCCGCTTCAAAATCGACGACGGCCGGGAAATTTCCTGGACTGATCTAGTGCGCGGGATGGTCACCTGGAAGGGGCGCGACTTGGGCGGCGATATGGTGATTGCCCGCGCATCGGCGGCGGGGGAAATCGGCGCACCGCTCTACAACTTCGTTGTAGTGGTGGACGACATCGACATGGGCATTAGCCACGTCATTCGCGGCGAAGACCACATCGGCAACACGCCCAAGCAAATCCTGCTGTACGAAGCGCTGGGCGCGTCCGTGCCAGAATTTGGGCATACGCCGCTGATCCTGAACCAGGCGGGCGCAAAGCTGTCGAAGCGAGACGGGGTTACGTCGATTTCCGACTTTCGCGAGATGGGCTATACCCCGGAGGCGATCGCCAACTACATGACGCTGCTGGGCTGGTCGCCGCCGGAGGGCATGTCGGAGATTTTCACCCTGGAAGAAGCGGCGAAACAATTTAGCTTTGATCGAGTCAACAAGGCCGGAGCCAAGTTTGACTGGGACAAGCTCAACTGGGTCAATAGCCAATACCTGCATCACAAGCCCCTCGATGAACTGACCGACCTGCTGATTCCCCTGTGGCAAGCGGCGGGCTACGAGTTTGACGCGACGGGCGATCGCCCCTGGCTAGAACAAGTCGCCGCCCTCGTCGGCCCCAGCCTGGTGAAGTTGAACGACGCAGTGGAGATGACCCGCTACCTGTTCGTGCCCGATGTGGGCTTTACCGACGCAGCCACGCAGCAGCTTCAGCAGCCCAGCGTGGGCACGGCGCTTCAGGGTATCCTGACGGCGCTAGACACGACCGCGATTACACCAGACACCGTGCAGGACGTGATTCAGCAGGGCGTGCAGGCGGCGGGCGTGAAAAAGGGCGTGGTGATGAAATCGCTGCGGGCGGCGCTGACGGGCGACCTGCAAGGGCCAGACCTGGTGCAATCCTGGCTGCTGCTGCATCAGCGGCAAATCGACAAAGCCCGCCTGAACCAAGCCCTGGCGATCGCCCAGTCTGCTGCCTGACCTGCGCCTGGCCTGCGCTCCACCCCGTAATCCCCTGGACTCTTTGCTGTTCAACGCTCAAATTGCCATGCCTCATTCTGCAACGTTGCGTCGGGTTTTGTTCTGGACGGCTGTGCCGCTGGCGATCGCCGCTTTGGGATCTGCTACTGGGGCGATCGCCCAGGCTCAGCCCACCCCGTCCGACCCGTTGCAGCCTGCGGTGCCGTTTCCGACGGAGGAGCCAGAGCCGGGTGAACCCGCGTCCGTCGAACCCCCCGCAGCTTCACCCAGCCCTGGGGTACGGCCTGAAGCACCTGTGCAGTCCGTGCCAGCGCCCTCCAGCCCCGCATCCCAGTTTCCCCGCAGCACCCAGCGGCGATCGCCCACTCCATTTGGCGGCAGCACGATTTTTGAAAACCTCACCCTCACCCCCGGCGCAGACCCCAGCCCCAAAACGATTCGCGGCATCAGCGGCGGCCCCCTTCCAGCCAGCGACGTGGCCGGCCGCCCCGAAACCGCCACAGGGCCCTGCCTCGGCTTTGTAGACACCCAGCCCGACCACATTCTGACGCTCACGGCTCCCTTTGAGTTTCTCAGCCTCCAGGTGCAAAGCGCCGAAGACACGACCCTCGTCGTCAAAGGGCCGGGCGGAAGCTGGTGCAACGATAATTACCTGAGCCTCAACCCTGGCATCGCCGGACAGTGGCTCCCCGGTCGCTACGAAATCTGGATCGGCTCTCACCGCAATAACGGGTACTTTCCCTATGTGATTCGGGTGTTGCAGCAGCCGGAGTGAGGGCGTGTTGGCGCAATTCACCTGCCATAATGGGAAAAGTCGGGTGATCGCCCGTCGTTGGGTAAAGTGCCCTCTCAGTCGTTCGTCAACCGCCCATGATTACGCTATCGTCAGAACTCCAGCAACGCCTCGCCTCGCCGCTCAAGATCGGCAATTTTGAGGTGAATAGTCGCGTGTTGCAGTCGCCGCTGTCGGGCGTGACCGATCTGGTGTTTCGGCGGCTGGTGCGGCGATATGCGCCCGACTCCATGATGTACACCGAAATGGTGAACGCGACGGGGCTGCACTACGTCAAGCAGCTTCCCAAAATCATGGAAGTAGACCCCAGCGAACGCCCGATTAGCATTCAGCTTTTTGACTGTCGCCCCGACTTTTTGGCTGAGGCCGCGCAAAAAGCCGTCGATGAGGGCGCAGACACCGTAGATATCAATATGGGCTGTCCGGTGAATAAAATCACCAAAAATGGCGGCGGCTCCTCCCTGCTGCGGCAGCCGGAGTTGGCGGGCGAAATTGTGCGGTCTGTGGTGCAGGCGGTGAACGTGCCCGTGACCGTGAAGACGCGCATCGGCTGGAGCGACCAGGAAATCAACGCGGTGGAATTTGCCCGTCGGATGGAAGATGCGGGCGCACAAATGTTGACGCTGCACGGCCGCACTCGCGCCCAAGGCTACAACGGCCCCGCCCGCTGGGAGTGGATCGGCAAGGTGAAATCGGCGCTGTCGATTCCGGTGATTGCCAATGGGGATATTTTTTCGGTGGAGGCGGCGGTGCGCTGCCTGGAGGAGACGGGCGCAGACGGCGTGATGTGTTCACGCGGCACGCTGGGCTATCCGTTTTTGGTGGGTGAGGTGGATCATTTCCTGAAAACGGGCGAGGTGCGTCGGCCGCCGAATCCGGTGGAGCGAATGCAGTGTGCCCGCGACCATTTGGAAATGCTGTGGGATTATAAGGGCGATCGCGGCATTCGTCAGGCCCGCAAGCACATGACCTGGTATGCCAAGGGGTTTCCCGATGCGGCGGTGCTGCGCGGCAAGCTGGCCGTCATCGAAAATCTGGAGCAAGGGCTAGAACTGCTAGACTGGGCGATCGCCCGATTGTCTGAGTATGATTGGGGCGACCGGCCCAGCGCTGCACCAGAACTGGTCGAAGTTTAGGGTTGAAATCGGCCCCAGAAAAAGCGAACCAGATGGGCTAGCCCCAGGTTGCCCGCCTTCTGGAAAACGCAGGCACAACGCAACGAGGCAATGAATAAAATGAATAGAGTAATAGAATAAAGTAATAAAAGATAATAAAAAGTAAATTGACGATGTGCCGTGGCAGCGCAAATCTAGCCCAGCGCCGACTGAGGCTCCAGTTCATAGACCTGAACCTCTCGCCGCAAGACGATGTGCAGATCGCTGGGATAGCGGGGTCGCGGATCGCCCACCAGCCAAATCGGGGGAACCATCAGCGCTTCGTAGGATTCAATCTGATACAAAACGCCAGGTTTTTCCTTGAGTTCTACCATTGTTCCGGGCAGATACTCGAATAGCTCTTCCCAGTCAATTACAGGGTCCACTACAGGGTCCACAGAGTCGGTGTTCATCGTTGGTATTCGTAACGGTCTACGGCTCTGGTTCAAGCATTCAGATTCAAACCAGATTCAGCGGCGATCGCCCTAGCAGTAGAAATCGCTCCGGTCTAATACGACCTCACCATAATCCGGCACCCACGCCACCCAACTCCCAGAAGCCTCCTGGCACAGCAGCTTGGCTTCATTGAAGCTGTAGGCACTGAGTGGTTGCAGCAGATTGACCCACGTATCCCGGTTGTAGGTGATGCGACAGACTGGGTTCCAACCCTGGGCGATCGCCCGCTCTAGGTCTAGCGTCAGCCGCGCCGTGTCGGTCGGGTAAAGGGACATAGTTTCAGACTCCGGCTTAATGAAAAATCAGTGCAGAAAAAATCAATACAGAAACGCTCTTCCCGCGCCGAAGCGAGAAAAAACAGAAAAATTTCTGTATTCATTTTTACAAATTACAGCTGCCAGCGCTGGTCTGATGCCAATAAGTTAATAAACCTTGATGCAAGTACCTTGGGTAAATCAGGGGTGAATCCCCCTAACCCTCGTCCCAGAGCCGATCTACGGCGATCGCCAGGTCAGGAAACTCAACGGAGGCGATCGCCTCACCTGTGCCAAAGGTGCCGACTTCTCGATAGGCGGCTCCTTCCAGCGACAGCACCGTCACCGTCTGCGCGATCGGGTCAATTAGCCAATATTCGGGAATGCCGACTGCTGCATACTGGGCCCGCTTTCGCACATCATCGCGATCGCGGTTTGTTTTGCCAGGGCTGAGGACTTCCACTACTAGGCGCGGTGGGGGCATTTCCAGCGTAATCGTCAGCCGTCGTTGCGTTAGCTCCAGATGTTCGGGACGCAGTACCACCAGGTCGGGATAGCGATTAGCCGAGTCCCGGGGCTGCAAAACGGGAACCTGAATCTCACAATTGCCAGGGTGGACAAGATCAACCGAAACACCCGCCGCGACCAGCGCCAGCAAAATTCGCACGGCAATTGTGCTGTTGATCCTAGCTTCTGGCGGCAACTCGATTAGCTCCCCATCGATTAACTCATAGCGACCCTCCAGCGGCGCTGCATCGCTGTAGGTGAGGTATTCCTCAAAGCTGGCAAACGTGGCTCTGGCCTGGGTCATGGCAAGTTCCTATAAATTGAATGTCAGCATTGAATGTCAGCGCTTCAAGGCTTGAAACTGGTGCAACAGCCAGCGATTCACTGCACCGTGATCTTCCGTTTGGCTAAGGCGTAGTGCCTCCTCCACGATCGCCAGCGATAGGTCTGGCAGCACAGTTGAAACTTGGATCTGGCGACTTCCACCACTCACAATTTCAAACGCGATGATTGCGGCTGCTTCCACATTCACCACCCAATATTCCCGCACACCCAGCCGCTCATACAGCAGCCGCTTCTGCCCCAAGTCATCGCTGAGCGTGCTGGAGGAAATTTCAATCGCTAGGGTCGGCGCACCCCAAATGGTTACATCCACGGGCTGATTATTTTTGGGTGGGCGGGCAGCATCTGTACCAATGTAATACGCCAAGTCTGGCTGACACTCCCGCTCTCCCGGTTGCCGGAAGCTGGTGTTGATTAAAGCAGTATAGGCAAGGTCACGCAGGGTGCCATATAGCGTAATGACTGCCGCCAGAATCGAATTGTCTTGACCCTGTGCCGATCCCGTTGGCATCGTTTCGATCCTCATCCAGCCCGCATCGTAGTAGCATTGGGCGTTTTCAACCTCTGGGCGATCGCAGCTTGCCAAAAACACCTCCCAAGTCGCAGGCACCCAGGCATCTGAGATCAGGCTTGGCGAAGACGACAGCGCATCAACCATGAATTAACCTGAGGATTCTCTCTGAAACTTCATCTCCTGACCTCCAGTGTATCGAATGGGGTCGGGAGAATCGTTTAGATCAAGTCAAGACCGATGAACTGAGCCACATAGTTTCGCTCAGGCTAGCAGCCATTCAGCGTTTCAGGCTCTCTGCTGGTCAGACTGTTTTTCAGACGCTTTCAGAGTCTTTAAGATGGGCGGGGCGAGAATCGAACTCGCATACCCGAAGGTGCCACATTTTGAGTGTGGTGCGTCTACCAGTTTCGCCACCCGCCCTGGGATTTGGCCTTTTCATTATACGGGATTGGGCGCTGATGCAACAGCTTTTCATAATCCTGGCTGCTGGCCCAGCGATCGATTTCTCGGGCCCGCAGCACGGGAACCGGATGGGTGCGCTGGGCGGTCTGGGTTTCGCGCAGCATTTTGCCCATGTCGCTGAGGCTGAGGTCATCGTAGGCGCGGGCCTGTTCCAGAAATGCGTCCAGGTTAAGCTGGCTGGCGAGGGTGGGGGAACCGCCCGTCAGCTTCATCAGCACCGAGGCCACCACGCGAGCATCTTGCGCGACCAATAACGCGGCGCGATCGCACGTAAATTCGGCACAGCGCACCCATTCCAGCAGCCGCTCTTGCAAGCCCTGCGCCACCAGCGGCCCCAGCGGCAGCCCCAGTTGCCCTGCCGCCAGCACTGCAATGTTCGCCATCGTCAGATAGACGCTGTGTTCGCATTTCAAATGCCCCAGTTCGTGGGCAATCACCGCCTGGATTTCTTCCGGGGTTAGCAGGTCAATCAGCGAGGTGTGGAGGACCACAAACGGCTGCTTGCCGCGCATGGCAAAGGTGTAGGCATTGGGCGTGGGGTTCTGCCGCACGTATAGCTGCGGCGGCTCCAGGTCGAGAATCTTGCACGCCTCTAGCAATAGCCCGTGAAGCTGGGGGAGTTGGCGATCGCCCACCAATATTCCCGATGCTAGGTTCTCTAGCTGAAAAAACTGCTCCGCTACTGGCCCCATCAGCCCGCGAATCGCTAAGTCCAGCCCCGGAAGCTGCTGCAATGCCTGAGTTGCTTGCAAATCGAGCGGGTGGCGAAAGTGGGCGGATTGCAGACCAATGAGCGGCGTTTTGGCAGACATGGCAACAGGCAGAGAGCAATATTCCGCGCAAATCTCCGCTGAATGGGGCGATCGCGCTGGTTCTCTTCATTCTAGCGACAAGCCCGCCTGTAGATTGCTGGCTCGGTGGACTTTAGCCTATGCAAATTGTCCTGTGCGATTTGCCCTCTGCAAATCGCTCTGTGCAAATTGACCTGTGCGATTTGCCCTATGTAGATTAGCGGGTAAAAATTTTTTGCCTGGAAGGCTAGCCCCCCAACCTCCCAGGCCTGGAGCGCAAGAGTCTCCAGCTATAGAGGACGAGTGCTGAATGCTGACAAGTTCCCTGATGCGGAAACAATGCGGAAATGTGAGCGACGAGCAATTAAATTTTATACTGGCATCAAAATTTGAAAGCGCAGATTGCTTAATAAAAAAAGATTTTTACCTCAAAATATCTTGCTATGTTAACTCTATGAGTCTTGATGACATCGATTCCAAAGTGATTCGACACCTGATGCAGAACGGCCGCATGACCTGGGCCGAACTGGCGACGGTGCTGCAACTGTCGGCCCCGGCGGCGGGCGATCGCGTCCGGCGGCTAGAGGAACGCGGCGTGATTTTGGGCTACACCACGCGAGTTGATCCGGAGGCAGCAGGCTGTCACCTCACTGCCTTCATTGCCGTTACGCTGGAGCGCCCCGAACACCGCGCCCCCTTCCTGGAAAAAGTCCGCCAGCTTGCCGAAGTGCAGGAATGCCACCACATTGCCGGAGACGACGACTACTGGCTGAAAGTCCGCTGCCAGCACACCAAAGACCTAGAACGCCTCGTCAGTGATGAACTCAAAAGCCTCCCCGGCATCCTCCGCACCCGCACCACAATCGTGCTGTCTACCGTAAAAGAGACGAGCGTGCTGCCCGTTGGGGAGTGATGGAGGAAAGGCGGAAGAACGAAGACAGAAGAACGAAGACAGAAGAACGAAGAAATCCTGACCAATACCCGCTTTCTCTTTTCGTTTTTCGTTTTTCGTTTTTTCCCTCCCCCCCCTCCCCCTCATGAACGCCTCTCTCTTTATCCGGGGTCTACTAATAGGGTTTTCGATCGCCGCTCCGGTCGGCCCAATCGGCGTATTGTGCATTCGGCGAACCCTGGCTCAGGGGCAACTGGCGGGATTGCTATCCGGTTTGGGCGCGGCCACAGCAGACGCTATATATGGTGCGATCGCCGCGTACGGATTGACCCTGATCTCTGCTATCCTGATTGGTCAAGCCGGGTGGTTTCGTCTGATTGGCGGGCTGTTTCTGATTTACCTGGGGGTGCAGACCTTCCGCGCCCAGCCAGCCACAGAGGCCGCTTCGACCGATGGCAAAGTTCGAGCCGCTGGGCTATGGGGTGCCTATCTTTCGACAATTTTGTTAACGCTGACAAATCCAGCAACTATCATGTCCTTTGCGGCGGTGTTTGCTGGGCTGGGGCTGGCGAGTTCTAGCGGTGACCCGCTGGCGGCTACGGTAATGGTGCTGGGTGTGTTTTTGGGGTCGGCGCTGTGGTGGCTGCTGCTGAGCGGCGGTGTCAGTCTGTTTCGAGCATCCTTTTCTAAAACCAACAGCTTACAGTGGGTCAATCGAGGGTCTGGAATCGTCTTAATCGCCTTTGGCAGCGTCGCGCTGGCATCTCTTCTGCGGGGATAGCGCTGCTGCTGTCGGTGCTGCTGCTGGGAAGTGCGGGAATGCGAGTTTTGGCGCAATCTGCGGTGCTTCAATCGGGGACGGTTCAATCGGGGACGGTTCAATCGGGGACGGTTCAATCGGGGGCGATCGCCCTGCCCACAGTCCTCGCTCAGGCATCGCCCTCCGTAGACACACTCCGGCAACAGCGGCAGCAAGTGGAGCAAAAGCGATCGACCCTGAACCAGCAGCGCAACCAGCTAGAAAATCTGGAAAACTCTGCTCAGCAAAAGCTCGACTCGCTGGAAGACAAGATCAACACGACGACAGCCCAAATTCAGCAGAATGAAAAGAAGCTAAAAGATGCCAACACGCGCCTGGTTCAGCTTCAGGCAGAATTGGCCCAAGCAGAGGAACGTTATCAGCAGCAGCAGTTTGCCACTGTGGCGCGGCTGCGCTTCTTGCAGCGACAAAAGGACAGCAGCGGTTGGGCTGTGCTGCTGCAAAGTCAAAACCTGAACGAATTTCTAGAACGGCGCTATCAGCTTCGGCGAGTCTATCAGGCAGACAACCAGTTTTTGGTGGATCTCAAGCGGCAATCGGATGAGCTAGTGGCCCGGCATCGCGCCGTCGAGCGCCAGAAGAACGAGATTGCCCTGATTACTCAGGAACTCCAGTCTCAAAAGGCGGAATATCAGCAGCAGGCTGCCACGCAGGAAACGCTGATTACCCGACTCAAGCAGGATCAGCAAGCGCTGGAAGAAGCTGAGGAGCAGTTGGCCCGTGATTCCGCCAGTCTGGCAAACCTGATTCGCCAGCGCCTTGCCGCTGCGTCGCGCAGCCGGATTGTGATTCGCGGCAACGGGATTATGAGCATTCCTGCCGATGGGCGGCTGACCAGTGGCTTTGGCTATCGCGTCCATCCAATTCTGGGCTATCGCCGCTTTCACGCGGGCATCGACTTCGGCGCACCGACGGGCACTCCGATTCGCGCTGCCAACAACGGCGTGGTGATTTATTCGGGCTGGTATGGTGGCTACGGGCGATCGGTGATTGTCGATCATGGCAACGGCATCACCACGCTCTATGCCCATGCCAGCCGTGTGTATGTGTCTGAAGGGCAGGCAGTCAGCCGAGGAGAGGCGATCGCCGCTGTGGGTTCTACGGGCTTTTCGACCGGGCCGCACTTGCATTTTGAAGTCCGCAAAAACGGTGAACCCGTTGACCCGCTGAATTACTTGTGATCCTGACCTTAGCTGGCGGGGCGACGGGCAGAACGACGGGAACCCGTAGAGCCAGGGCGAGATCGGCGGCGGCCGGGATCGGTGCTGTCTGTCTTGCTGCCGGGTTTAGGGCGATCGCCCCGGCCCGACAGGCCAGCCTTGGCAGCCGCACGAC
>NZ_DVEA01000182.1:0-21337 GCF_015295965.1 Thermoleptolyngbya sp. M55_K2018_002 | reverse complement strand
GATTTTGGATTGCCAAGAGTGGGCAACTGACCCCGTATTGAAGATGCTCGAAGACCCATAAATGCCGCAAGACTTGAGGAGGCTTGTGGGTTCCCTCAAGTCTTTTACAGGTCATTGGGCCAGGATCTACGCACTTGCGATGACCTGTCTAGATTTTGGACGATTTCTCGCGTTGGCAGCCCGTGAGAAATCGTCCTACTGTGTAAGTTCTATCGAGCGTTGGGTTAAGCCAGATCTGTGGCTATAGCAGCACTTTTTCTCGGAATCCGACAGACGCTAAGGAGATTGCGGGATTTCTTGCAGCAGGCTGTTGACCAGTTCCCGTCCGTTGGGGTGAAATACCTGAAGCCGGATAAAGCCGGGATCGCTGGGTCGCCAACTCACCTGATAGCGATAGTCCCCATTGCGCCAGGTGTAAACCCGACGGCTGCTATCTCCAGACACCGCAGCGCCCGCCAGTCTTAGCGTTGCCTGATTGCTGCGATCGATTCCCTGGTATTGCAGGCTGCCGCCCTCAAACCAAATACTGATAAACCATCGGTCGCTGGCATAGTCTCCAGTGGGGAATGTTTGGGCGATCGCCGCTTGGGGAGTCAACAATTCTGCTGCCAGCAGTGGCGTAGATAGCCCTAGCACAAGGCTGAGTGCAATAGATTTGAGGTTCATAGGTTCCCTTTTCAGCCCGTTCGGGCGCGATTGGGTGGACTTTTTAGGTGGACTTTAAAGAGCGTTCCCCAATCGGACTAAGCCTGAACCCGTAATAGTCAGGTACTCGACCCAGCAGAACCTCTAATTTCGGTGGTTATTACTGTAGCGGACGAGCGTTCCGGCCCACTGGAGCTTTTCGCGCAGGGTTTGGTAATAGGAATAATTTTCTTGCAGGATTATGAACTGGGCGGGGCGTTCTGCCATGCGAATATCAACACGCTGACCTGGCCAGATGGAAGTGGCTAGCACGCCGTCCATCCAGAGTTTGGTTGTCATGTCAGGGTCAGATAGGGGCCAGATGCTAACGACTGACCCAGCGGGCAGCACAATGGAGCGACTGGAGAGGCTGAGGGGGCAAATGGGCGTGACGGCGATCGCCTCCATGCCGGGATGAATAATCGGCCCATTTGCCGCTAGGGTGTAGCAGGTGGAACCCGTCGGTGTAGCCACAATCAGCCCGTCACCCTGGTACTGATCCACCACCTCGCCGTCGATCTCCATTTCCAGGATTGAGGTCACCATGCGGTCGGCCGAGGCAGGCTTGACGCACATTTCATTGAGCGCAAAGAAGCGATCGCTCATTGGCTCCAGATTGGTGCGGTTGCCTTCATAGGTCGTCGCTTGCAGCATCATCCGCCGCTGCACCGCAAAGCGATCGCTTGTCAGCCGCTCCCACACCTGCTGCGAATCTTCACTCAAAAAATCCAGCGGCTCGGTCAAAAAGCCCAGGTGCCCCCCCACGTTCACTGCCAGGATGGGAATGCCTTCCTCTGCTAGATGCCGTGCTGCACCCAGCGCCGTGCCGTCGCCTCCCAGCACCAGCGCCAGATCAATCGACTGGGAAACAGAAGCCAAAAATACTGGATATGGATTGTCCCTTGGGCCGCTCGGCCCCATCAACACGCGACAGCCCCGCGCCTCCAGTTCCTTTGCACAGCGCTCAGCCCACTTTTGGCTCAGGGCATTTCCCGACTTGTGAATGATGATGACTTGCTTTAGCTCCACCCGCTCGCCGTCTCAATCTGCTACCACTTCAGCAGATTAAATTGCTCCATATCCACCGTATCGCGATTTCGGTAAATGGACAGCACGATGGCAAGACCCACAGCCGCCTCCGCAGCGGCGATCGCAATCACAAATACTGTAAACACTTGTCCCTTGACCGCGCTGGGGTCAAGAGAGTTAGAAAACGCCATCAGGTTGAGGTTGACGGAGTTGAGCAGCAGTTCAATCGACATCAGCACGCGGATGGCGTTGCGGCTGGTGACTAGGCCGTAGATGCCAATGCAAAACAGAGCGGCGGCGAGTAGGAGGAAATACTGAAGCTGCATAGGTCGGAGATCAAGGATCAGAGGTCAGAAGTCAAGAGTCGGGATGTCCAGTGGAAACGGGGTGAACCTAATCTCTAGAACTGGTTCCAGTGAGTTCACGGGGGCGCTCGGGGAGAGTCAGCGAGGTTCGGGGGCCATCTTCGGTCGTCGCCACATCGGGCAGAAACTCGCGACGGGCAATCACGATCGCTCCAATCAGCGCCATCAGCAGCAGCACCGATGCCAGCTCAAACGGCAGCAGGAAATCGCTGAAGAAATGCAGCCCGATGGTCACCAGCGCTTCGTCTCCAGCAATCGGCGCGTCCGAAAGCCCCCAGGGAGTTGCCACAATCATCGTCGCCAGCAGCCCAAACAGTCCGGCGCATACGGCCCCTGTCGCTGCTTTCCCCAGCCAGGCCTTCTGCACGGGGGCAAAATCCTGGCGCTTGTTCACGAGCATTATGCCAAACAGGATCAGCACGTTCACCGCACCGACGTAAATCAGGATTTGTGCCGCCGCCACGAATCCGGCATTCAGCAGAATGTATAGCCCGGAAATGCTGATAAACACCAGACCCAGCAAAAAGGCTGAGTACACAATGTTGTCTAGCAGCACCACACCCAGCGCCGCCGCCAGCATCATTGCCGCCAGCACAATCAAAGAAACCAGTTGAACGCCATCTGCCAGATTCACAGTCGGTCTCCTGAACGAGAAGAGGAAAGGTCGAGGGTACAAATCGAGCGGGTTGCCTAGAAGGGACAATAAGATTGCCCGTGGAACTGTCCGCTAGGCTTCGGGTGCAGCTTCCGCAGGCTGGGCCTCGTCGAGAATTTCTTCGGGCAGTTTGCCAGCACGGCGCGACCCGGCAGGCAGGTCGTGTGGCTCCATCACGCCCTTGGGCAGGTAGCCCAACTCCCGCAGCGGGGTCACCATTGGGTCTTGCGTCACCTTGTAGGGCAGGCGACCCAGGGCCACGTTGTCGTAGTTCAATTCGTGGCGATCGTAGGTCGCAAGCTCGTATTCTTCGGTCATCGACAGGCAGTTGGTGGGGCAATATTCCACGCAGTTGCCACAGAAGATACACACGCCGAAGTCGATGCTGTAGTGGTTCAGCTTCTTCTTCTTGGTTTCCTTGTTAAATTCCCAGTCCACCACGGGTAGGTTGATGGGGCATACCCGAACGCAGACTTCGCAGGCGATGCACTTGTCAAACTCGAAGTGGATGCGACCGCGGAAGCGCTCCGAAGGAATCAGTTTCTCATAGGGATATTGCACCGTAATCGGGCGACGGTGCATGTGGTCAAAGGTGACCGACAAGCCCTGGCCGATATATTTGGCTGCCTGAACTGCTTCCTTGGTATAGTCAGAGACTTGCTTGAGAAATTTCAGCATAGGAAGGAGGGGGAGGGAGGTTGAAGGACGAGGGGTCTTTGGAGTTGAACCTTAGCCGCCGAAGGCCACTGGAAACACCAGCTTTAGCCCGGCCGTTAGCAGCAGGTTAACCAGGGACACAGGCAGCAGAAACTTCCAGCCCAGGTCAAGCAGTTGGTCGATGCGGACGCGGGGTACCGTCCAGCGCAAGAGGATTGCCAGGAAGATAAACAGGTAGGCCTTGAACAGCGTCATCACGATGCCGAGACTGGCGGTGATGACCTGGAGCCAAGGCGTAGACTCGCTGACCCCGATCAGACTGGCCAACCAACTCACCGATACAGGAGACTCCCAGCCGCCTAGATACAGCACCGAAGCTAGCAGCGCCGACAGCACCAAGTTGGCATAGGAACCTGCGTAGAACAGCATGAACTTTACGGCGCTGTATTCAGTCTGATAACCTGCGACGATTTCCTCTTCGGCCTCTGGTAGGTCGAAGGGCATCCGTTCACACTCGGCGAGTGCCGCAATCCAGAAGATGACGAAGCCCACGGGCTGCCGCCACAGGTTCCAGCCGAGAATGCCGTAATCGGACTGTCCCTGCACGATATCTACCGTGCTGAGGGAGTTAGACATCATGGCGATCGCCAACACGGACAGCGCCAAGGGTAGCTCGTAGCTAATCGACTGCGCCGCAGCCCGCAGCCCGCCGATCAGCGAATACTTATTATTGGACGCATAGCCTGCCATCAGCAGCCCGATAGGAGCAATGCTCGACAGCGCAATCCACAGAAAAATACCAATGCCCAGGTCACTGATCAGCAGGTTTTGACCGAAGGGCACGATCAGGTAGGACAGGAACACCGGGATAAAGACCAGCAGAGGGGCGATCGCAAAAAGCCAGGGGTCAGTCTTGGCGGGCAGAATGTCTTCTTTGAACAGCAGCTTTACCACGTCTGCCGCCGGAATCAACATCCCCAATGGGCCAGCGTACTCCGGGCCAATTCGCTGCTGGGCCGCCGCCGACACCTTCCGCTCTAGCCAAGTAGCCACGAGCGCCAGCACCGTCACTGCGCCAACAATCAGCACCATTGGCAAGGGTATCCAAATGGTCTTGGCGACACCGGGCGACAAGCCTAAATCCATCAACGCTTGAATAAAGCTGCCTTGCAGGTCAATTCCCGAACTCATACGTCCTGCGACTCAACTAAAGGGCGATTGGTCATTAAATCAGCGGCGCTCAGGTAATGATCCTTAACACCTGCGTTTAGTATACGGTACAGGTTCATGCCAAAGTCCCCTATAGCCCATCACAAGCTATGACAAATTTCTGGTGTGGTGATAGGGAAGCCAAATTATTGCGCCAGATTTTTGAAGTTTTTTCTTAGATTTTTGTTGTCGGGGGCTTCTATCCTGGGGTGCAGTGGTTATGATTGGGAGCTACTAAACAAGCCCTAAAGGACAACCTCCAGAAAGCCGAAAAGAAACGCCTATGCAAACGCCTTCTCTGCCGGAAGCCAATCATCCTTTAATTAAGTCCCTTTCGCACTATAGCGATCAGGAACTGCTGACGCTGCTCCAGCGGCATCCCGATGCTGGGCAATACTTTACTGCGCTTTACTGTCGCTATAGCCCGCTGGTGTATACGCTGATTCGCCACTCTGCGCGATCGCCCATGCAGGCCGACTATCTCTTCTCCATCACCTGGCGGCACCTGTTCCACGAACTGCTGGGGCTGGATCTCAGCACCCCCGGCGTAACGCTGCAATCCTGGATTATCAATGTCACGGCTCTGTGCATTAATCACGCAGAACTGCCCCCTGCCGAAGACATCCACTATTCTCTAGAGGCATCGCCGCCGCCGCTGCAATGCTATGTCGAGCGATCGCTCGATCAGGTTTCCCCGTCACAACGGCTGATGATCGTGATGGCGCAGACCTTCCGCTGGAGCGAACCGCGCATCGCTGCCTACCTCCAGGCAGAAGGCGAACACATCACTGCTGCGGGCGTAAAGGCGCAACTGCAAGCCGGGTATGAACGCCTGGAAACCGCGCTACCAGATGACATCCGTGCCATCTATCTGGCAGACGGCAAGCTGGAAGCTCATCTGCACGGGCAACAGCGGGCGCAGACCACCACGGAGGCTTGATTTCACCCCGGAGGCTTGGTTTTTAGCAAGGCGCTGAGGGCCATCCTGAGGGTAATCCTGAGGGCAATGCAAGACGGCTCCACTCTGTTTCATCCCGATTGAAAGCTTCATCCCGATTGAAAAAGGAAAAATTAGGACAAAACAAACACGAATCCTCCGAGAATTTACGGTTTCCTAACACATTTGCCCAAACTCGATTGATAGATTTGGAAAGATTGCTATTGAAACCCCGTAAATGATCATCCCTCTCCTTGGCACTGATACCGATGACCTGCTCATCGGCACTCCTGGAAACGACTTGATAGACGGGGGCGCGGGCTTTGACACCCTCGTTGGAGGACAGGGAAACGACACCTATATCATCCGCGACGGTGATATCGTTTTTGAATTGCCAAACGAAGGCACTGATATTGTTTTTGCATACGTAGATTACCGCCTGACGGATTACGTTGAGAACCTGCAACTGATTGCAGGGATACGCGGTGAAGGGAACAGCGAAAACAACTTGATCCAGGGCAATGCACTGGCTAATGAACTCTTTGGGTACGAAGGAAACGACGTTTTAGAAGGGTTTGGAGGCGACGACAAGCTATATGGCGGCAGCGGCAACGATCGCCTCTTTGGTGCAGACGGAAACGATCTGCTGGTGGGCGGCCCAGGCTATGACCAGCTATATGGCGGGCGCGGCAACGATACCTATTTAGTCAGCAGCTACCGCTTCAAAATTGTCGAACCCCCCAGAGGCGGCGGCATCGACACGATTGTGATTCCGCTCGATTACGAACTAAAGTCGCTGCTGTTTGAAAACCTGACGCTGTACGGCAGCGCCCAGTTCGGCACGGGCAATCGGCTGAATAACCGGATCGAGGGCAACGGGCGCGGCAACGTGCTGTCGGGGCTGGCGGGCAATGATACGCTGCTGGGCAGAGGCGGCAACGATCGCCTGTTTGGAGCCACGGGCAACGACCAACTATCGGGCGGCGACGGCGACGATGAGCTATACGGGCAGCAGGGCAACGATCGGCTGTGGGGCGATCGCGGCAATGACCTGCTCTCTGGCGAAGACGGCAACGACGTGCTGATCGGCTATGGCGGCGTGAGTACCGAGCGCGATCGCCTGTTTGGTGGGGCAGGGGCCGATACCTTCGTGCTGGGTACGCGCCGAGACGGGGTGTTTTACCTGGGTTCTGGCTACGCGATTATTGGCGATTTTT
The DNA here is from genome assembly GCF_015295965.1 of Thermoleptolyngbya sp. M55_K2018_002. Lineage (NCBI taxonomy): Bacteria > Bacillati > Cyanobacteriota > Cyanophyceae > Oculatellales > Oculatellaceae > Thermoleptolyngbya > Thermoleptolyngbya sp. M55_K2018_002. The sequence continues at coordinate 14,584 of NZ_DVEA01000182.1, read as the reverse complement.
CGCAGGCGCAGGGCGACAAAATTCAGGTGCGGGGCAACCCCGCCAGCTACCGTTTGGACAATAGCCGCAACCTGATCGGCGGCTCCAGTCGAGATACGGCGATCTTCCTGGGCAGTGATTTGATCGCCATCGTGCAAGATAATGCAGGGGTGACCACGAGCAACCTGTTTACTGCACCCAGAGAGAGAAATGTCCGACCGGTCTGACGACTCCTCATCCGACGATTTCTTACCCGATAGTCGCATCGAGTCCCTGATTCCGTCTGCGCCCGACGGCTTCCGGTCTGGCTTTGTGGGCATTGTGGGCCGCCCCAACGTGGGCAAATCGACCCTGATGAATCAGTTGGTGGGGCAGAAAATCGCCATTACTTCGCCTGTCGCCCAGACCACGCGCAATCGGCTGCGGGGCATCCTCACCACGCCTGACGCGCAAATCATTTTTGTAGATACGCCCGGCATCCACAAGCCGCATCATGAGCTAGGGCGTGTACTGGTGCAGAATGCGCGGATGGCCATTAGCTCGGTCGATCTGGTGCTGTTCGTGGTGGATGCCTCGGCGGAACTGGGCGGGGGCGATCGCTTTATTGCCGAGCTGCTGGAACGCGCCGAAACGCCCGTGCTGCTGGGCATCAACAAGGCAGACCGACAGCCGAGCGATCGCCCCGACATTGACGACAGCTATCGCGCCCTGGCCGAATCTCAAAACTGGGAACTGGCCAAGTTTTCCGCCCTGACAAGCGACGGACTGGAGGCGCTGCAAGCCCAGCTAATCCAGCGGCTCGACCCCGGCCCCTACTACTATCCGCCGGATTTAGTGACGGACCAGCCCGAACGCTTCATCATGGGCGAGCTAATTCGTGAGCAGGTTCTGGCGCTGACCCGCGATGAAGTGCCCCATTCGGTGGCAATCGCCATTGACCGCGTAGACGAAGACCCCGACATCACCCGCATTCTTGCCACGATTCACGTCGAGCGCAACTCGCAAAAAGGCATTCTGATTGGCAAGGACGGCAGCATGATTCGGGCGATCGGCACTGCGGCCCGCGAACAAATCCAAAAGCTGATCCTGGGCAAGGTGTATCTGGAGCTTTTTGTGAAAGTGCAGCCCAAGTGGCGACAGTCGCGCAGTCGGTTGTCGGAGTTGGGGTATCGGGTGGAGGAGTGAGGAGGGAGGGGAAGAACGAAAAACGAAGAACGAAAAGGGAAGGGGAAAGAAGGGCTTTTTATTCTGTTGGGTTTGTGCGCCAGGTATGGAGCAGGGCTTTGTGGGCGATCGCGTAGATGCCGGGGGATTCGCTTTCTCTGGGGCCGGCGATGTTTAGGATGGCGTTTTGGGGCAGGGTTTGCAGCCATGCGCGGAGTGAGGCGAGGGCGATCGCTTCGTTTAACTGGATGATTCGCAAAGGCTTTCCCAGGTGGGTGGCGATCGCCTGCGTCAGTTGGGTTCCGGCGGAGTGCTGCCAGTCTTCGCTGCGTACCAAAATCACCGTTGCTGTGCTGTCTCGCACGTTCCATTCGGTGCGCTGGGCGGGGTTGGGGCTGGGTGTTTCTTGCAGATAGGGATAGCGGGCCCGCAGTCCCGGTGCTGTGGGAAAATCTTCTGCCCAGCCGCCCTGGGGACACCAGCCGCCGTAGGCTAGCCCGTGGGCGATCGCCCCATCTAGGGCCGCCCGATCCACCCCTGTCTGCCCGCCGGAGATAATCTTGAGGGTTTGCAAAATTTGCACGACTCGCGCAAAGTTCAACTAAAGTTTAACTATAGTACAGAAGTATCTAGTGCAGAAGTATCTAGTACAGAAGCATCAGATCAAACGATTGTAGCCGCTGTAAACAGGTTAGGAGCAGGTTGGGCAATGGCGATTATTTCCTCAAAACAGCCCCCTCTGGAGCCTGAGGATTCTGAATCGGGTCGGGATGGGCTGCCTTTGGTAGGGCGATCGCCCAAATCACCGGCTGCGGACGAAAAGCTGCTCACGCCCGATCGCCAGCCAGAAGACACGGGCAAGCCGGAGGAGCGGATTCGCCCCCAGCGATTGGCAGAATACATCGGGCAAAAGGATCTGAAAGAGGTGCTGGCGATCGCCATTCAGGCCGCCAAGGCGCGAAACGAGTCGCTGGATCACCTGCTGCTCTATGGGCCGCCGGGGCTGGGCAAAACCACGATGTCGCTGATTTTGGCGGCAGAAATGGGCGTAGACTGCAAAATTACCACTGCCCCTGCGCTAGAGCGGCCGCGAGACATCGTGGGGCTATTGGTCAATCTAAAGCCGGGGGACATTCTGTTTATCGACGAAATTCACCGCTTGCCCCGCGTCACCGAAGAAATCCTCTATCCGGCGATGGAAGATGCCCGGATCGACATCACCATCGGCAAGGGACAGAGCGCCCGCACCCGAAGTCTGCCGCTGCAAAAATTTACGCTGGTGGGCGCAACGACGCGAGTGGGCGCGTTGACCTCTCCATTGCGCGATCGCTTTGGGCTGGTGCAACGGCTGCGATTTTACGAAGTAGACGAGCTTCAGCAAATCGTTCTGCGGGCGGCGGAGATTCTCAACACGCCGATTACGCCCGATGGCGCAGCAGAAATTTCCCGGCGATCGCGCGGTACGCCCCGCATTGCAAATCGCCTGCTGCGCCGGGTGCGCGATTACGTCGAGGTGAAGGCGGGGGGCGCGGCCGTGAATGGGGCGATCGCCGCCGAAGCGCTGGAACTCTTCAACGTAGACCCCTGCGGACTAGACTGGACCGATCGCCGGATGCTGACGGTAATCATCGAAAACTATGGCGGCGGCCCCGTCGGGCTAGAAACTCTGGCCGCCGCCACAGGCGAAGATGCCCAGACGATCGAAGAAGTTTACGAACCCTACCTGATGCAGATCGGCTACCTCAATCGCACCCCCCGCGGCCGCGTTGCCACTCCCGCTGCCTGGCGACACCTGGGCTACACGCCGCCCGACAGCCAGCTTTCGCTCTTGCAAAGCCCACCATCGCTTCTCTAGCAGCGCTTTTTCAGAGGCTGCTAAAGCAAGAAAGCGCGAGACAGGCTCTTGCTCAAGTGAGTCAGTTTCTCTGGGGTCCATTCATCGCTGTGGCGATTCAGGGTGGCGGAGTCCAGCCCCGGCCCAAAGGCATGGCCAAGGTCTTGACTCAACTGCACAAACCGCTGGGTTGTCCAAGACGAGCCGTTTAGCTTTCTCATCGTCTCAGCCCTCCTGAGTAATTCACTCAATTCACTGGTCTATAGATCCAGTGTAATGAATGGTATTGAAAGATACAAAGAAGGAGGCTCATCTTAACCATGAGTAGATTGAATGTAAACAGCGGCTTCTGAAAACTGAAATGCGGCTAACTGTTTTAGTGTGCCCCCAAAACTGGTAAATTACCGGAGTATCGGCAAGCGGAATTTGAGCAATGAGAGTTTTAGTCATTGGTGGCGATGGATATTGTGGGTGGGCAACAGCGCTCCACCTCTCGAATCGGGGACATGAGGTGGCCATTCTGGACAGCCTCGTTCGGCGGCATTGGGACAACGAGCTTTGCATCGACACCCTTACCCCGATCGCGCCCATCCAAACCCGGCTGAAGCGCTGGAAAGACCTGACAGGCAAAGCAATCGACCTGTTTGTGGGCGACCTGTGCAATTACGAATTTCTGAAAAATTCGATGCTCCAGTTCCAGCCCGACTCGATTGTTCACTTTGGCGAACAGCGATCCGCTCCCTTTTCGATGATTGACCGGGAACACGCCGTGTTGACCCAGGTGAACAACGTCGTGGGCACGCTCAATCTGCTCTACGTGATGCGCGAGCATTTCCCCGATGCCCACCTCGTCAAGCTGGGCACGATGGGCGAATACGGCACGCCCAACATCGACATCGAAGAAGGGTACATCACCATCGAACACAACGGCCGCAAAGACACGCTGCCCTATCCCAAGCAGCCTGGCTCCTTCTATCACCTCAGCAAAGTGCATGACTCGCACAACATCCACTTTGCCTGCAAGATCTGGGGACTACGCGCCACCGACCTAAACCAGGGCATCGTCTATGGCGTGCTGACCGAAGAAACGGGCATGGACGAACTGCTGATCAACCGCCTCGACTACGACGGTGTATTTGGCACGGCGCTTAATCGCTTCTGCATCCAGGCGGCCATTGGGCATCCGCTGACGGTCTACGGCAAGGGCGGTCAGACTCGCGGACTGCTCGACATCCGCGACACCGTGCGCTGTATCGAGATCGCCTGCAACAACCCGGCAGAACCCGGCGAGTTCCGCGTGTTCAACCAGTTCACCGAGCTATTTAGTGTTGGCGACTTGGCCAACATGGTGCAAAAGGCGGGCGAAGCGCTAGGGCTGAAGGTGCAGGTGGATCATCTGGAAAATCCCCGCGTTGAAAAGGAAGAACACTACTTCAACGCCAAGAACACCAAGCTGCTGGATTTGGGATTGCAGCCCCACTACCTGTCTGACTCGCTGCTCGACTCGCTGCTGAACTTCGCCATGAAGTATAAGCACCGTGTTGACGAGAAGGAGATTTTGCCGAAGGTGAAATGGAAAGGGTAGGTTTCCGGATCAGGAGTCAGGAGTCAGATCCTCAGTAAACCCAGTAAATCCTAGTTTCTGGCTTCTGAACCCTCTCCAAGTCAGCACTTTTTATTGCTCTCTACGTCCCCCTTCCTAATTCCCTTTCCTATGCGTATTGCCCTCTTTACCGAAACGTTTTTGCCCAAAGTCGATGGCATCGTGACGCGCCTGAGCCATACGGTGGATCATCTCCAGCGGATGGGCGATCAGGTGCTGGTGTTTTCGCCGGAGGGCGGGCTGAGTGAGTATAAGGGGGCGCGGATCAACGGGATTCCGGGGTTTCCGCTGCCGCTGTATCCGGAGCTAAAGCTGGCGCTGCCCCGCCCGTCGATTCGGCGGGAACTGGAGCTATTCAAGCCGGATTTGATCCACATTGTGAATCCGGCGGTGCTGGGCGTGGGCGGGCTGTATTATGCCAAGTCGCTGGGGATTCCGCTGGTCGCGTCCTATCACACGCACCTGCCCAAGTATCTGGAGCATTATGGGCTGGGGATGCTGGAGGGGGTGCTGTGGGAAATCCTGAAGCTGATGCACAATCAGGCGGTGATTAACCTGGTGACTTCGACGGCAATGCAGGAGGCGCTGGAGAGCCACGGCGTGGAGCGGGTTCATGTCTGGCAGAAGGGCGTGGATGTGGAGCTATTTGACCCGTCGCTGGCCAGTGCAGACATGCGATCGCACTTGACTCAGGGCCATCCCAACGCGCCGCTGCTGCTCTACGTGGGTCGCCTCTCGGCAGAGAAGGAGATCGACCGGATTAAGCCCGTGCTGGAGGCGATTCCCAATGCGCGGCTGGCGCTGGTGGGCGATGGGCCCTATCGCGCCGATTTGGAGAAAATTTTTGAAGGTACGCCGACTTTTTTTGCGGGCTATATGACGGGCAAGACCTTGGGATCGGCGTTTGCTTCGGCGGATGCGTTTATCTTCCCGTCGCGGACGGAGACGCTGGGGCTGGTGCTGCTGGAGGCGATGGCGGCGGGCTGCCCGGTGATTGCGGCGAATGCGGGCGGCATTCCCGACATTGTGACCGATGGCATGAATGGCTATCTGTTTGATCCGGCGGATGACCGGGGGGCGATCGCCGCTACACAGCGCCTCTTGAGCAACGCCGCCGAACGCGCCCAACTCCGTCAAAATGCCCGCCAGGAGGCCGAGCGCTGGGGCTGGGCTGCGGCAACGCGACAACTCCAGGGTTTTTATCAAACGATTTTGTCGCAGTCTATGCTGACGGCTGCCTGATGCGTTTCAGAGTTTCAGAAGGGATGGATGACGTAGCTACCTGTGGCCCAGCGATTAACAGCACCAGCGTTTCAAGAATCATCTGGAATTGCTATTGGTTGCACAACTATTGTGGACTGGTACTGTGGAATGGCGCGGGCTGGTGATGAATGGGCAATTGGATTGTGAAGCTGGTGAGGGCGTTGGCGCTTTCGACCTGAATCGAGCCTCGTAGATATTCCACCAGCCGCTTGACCAGTGCTAACCCCAGCCCCGTACCGCCGCGATTCCATCGATCGACACTGACCACCCGATAAAACTTTTCAAACAGACGCGGCAGTTCTTCGGCGGGTAAATCGATTCCTGAATTGCTCACCTGGACATGTAATATTCCATCCGCAACGTGGGCCGTCAGCGTGATTTGCTCATGGGGTGGGGTGTACTTGCAGGCGTTGTGCAGCAGTTCCATTAAGATGCGTTTGAACCCGTTCAGGTCGGTGGTGATGGACGGTAAGTTTTGAGGTAAGTTGACTTTCAACTGTTGGTGTTGTTCCTGAATGCGAGCCTCGAATGGCTCAACGATGGACGGAAGCCAATAGTTGAGATCGACGTTTTCCAGTTCGATGGATTGCACGCCTGCTTCTAGCCGCTGCAAATCGAGCAAATCGTTGATTAAAGTGAGTTCCTGTGTGCATTCCTCTTCCAGGATTTGCAGATAGCGCGTCAGGCGTTCGTCTTGAATTCGGTGTTGTTCTAGCAGCACCTCCACCATTTGAATCGCCATTTTGATGTTGGTCATGGGCGATCGCAGTTCGTGAGACACGGTGCTGAGAAAGTCGTCTTTGATTTGATGTAGTTTTTCGAGTTCGGCGACTTGGGCTTGGGCGGTTTGGTACAGGTTGGATTGACGCAGGGCGATCGCCGTTTGCAGGCTAATTTGTTGCAGCAGCCGCAGTTCCCAGGCTCGCCAGTCGCGGGGCCCTGTGTTTTGATAAATCGCCAGCAGTCCCCAAAGCTGTTCGTCTAGGAAAATAGGGGCGATCGCATAGGCCCGCACCTGAAACTGGGCCAGGATTTCGACATGGCAATCCGTGTGCCCAGCCTGATAAATATCGCTGACGGCAAAGGTTTCGCCGTTGCGATAGCGCCCGCCTTCGGTTTCCTGCAAATGGGTATCTTCCCAAACGGTCTGCACGCCCTCTGCAACCAGCGGCATCCAATCCTCTCCCACCGACTCGGCGACAAATCGACCGCTCCAGTCGGCTTCAAATTGGTAAACGGTCACCCGATCTGCCTGGAGCGTCTGCCGTGTTTCACTTAGCACGGTTGCCAGAATTTCGTCTAGATCGAGCGAGCGGTGAATATTTTGCACAATCAGCCGCAGCAGCCGCTCTTGCTCGGCTTGTTGCTGCAATGCCTGGGTGCGCTCTTGCACCCGCTGTTCTAGCTCTTGATTGAGTTGTTGCAGGGCGGCTTCGGCCCGCTGTCTCTCTGCCAGCTCTAGCTGGGTTTGGCGATAGAGGTCGGCCTGCTGGATGGCGATCGCCACCTGATCGGCCAGATGCTTCAAAAGCTGAATCTCATCCGGCTTCCAGTCTCTAGGGTTGGAGCAGTGATGCGCGATCAGCAGACCCCAGAGATACTCTGTCTGGAGAATCGGCACAATCAGACTGGCCCGCACCTGAAACTGACGCAAAAACTCAGCATGGCAAGGCTGAATCGTATTGTCGTCCACATCGGCGATCGCCCAGGTGCGTCCCTGAGCATAGCGCTCGATGTAGTTTTCATAAAAGCAGGGGTCGTGGATATCTCGCCCTAGCAGCGCTTGCCAGCCGAGGGCGACCGACTCCTGCACCACATGACCCTGTTTGTCGGGATCGATTTGAAACAACACCACGCGATCGGTTTGCAAGATCTGGCGCACTTCGGTCACGGTGGCGGATAGGATCTCGTCTAAATCAAGCGATCGCCGGATGCGCTCCGTCACCGTCCGCATCAGTTGTTCTCGCTCTGCCGTTTGCCGCAGTTGAATTTCTGCCTGCCGCCGCTCCGCTCGAACCTGCGCTTCTCGAACCTCGCGTCGCACGGCTTCTGGCAATCGGGTCAGGTTTTCCTTCATCAGATAGTCGTGTGCCCCGGCCTTCATCATGGCCACCGCCGCGATCTCGCCAATTGTGCCCGACACGACGATAAAGGGCAGATCGACTCCACTTTGCTGGAGGATGCTGAGGGCCGCAGGTGCATCGAATCCCGGCAGCCGATAGTCTGAAATCACCACATCCCAAGGGCGCGATGCTAGCGCTGCCCGAAACTGATCGGCCGTTTGCACGCGCTCCCAGACCACATTAAAGCCGTCTTGCCGCAGCGCCCGCAGCACCAGCAGCGCATCGTCTTCAGAATCTTCGACCATCAGCACAATCAGTGGCTCACTCATGCCAGCGAACTCCCAGGCAAACTTTCTGGGGGTGGCTCATTAATTAGCGCCCAATATAGCCCCAATTGGCGTACCGCTTCTGTGAATTGCTCAAACTCAACGGGCTTTCGCACGTAGCTATTGGCTCCCAGGCTGTAGCTTTCAATCATGTCGCGATCTTCGCTGGAAGAGGTCAAGATCACCACGGGCAGGAGGTGTGTGCGTTCGTTAGCCCGAATTCGACGCAATACGTCCAAACCGTCAATTTTGGGCAGCTTCAGATCGAGCAGCACCACGCAGGGCAGCAGATCCAGTCCAAACAGCAGGTTCAAGGCTTCTTCCCCATTCCGAGCAATCAGGATCTCATTGGCTAGGTTGCCCCGTCGGAGCGCTCGGAGCGTCAGGCGTTCGTCATCCGGATTGTCTTCGACAAGGAGGATAGGGCGCAAGGAACTCATAGATCAGATCTTGCCTCAAGCACGGGAATCGGAAGCGTGAAATAGATTGTGGCTCCTTGCTCGATTGCCGCCTCTGCCCAGACCTGTCCACCGTGGCGATGGATAATGCGCTGGACAGTCGCCAGCCCAATGCCCGTGCCGGGAAACTCGTTCATATTGTGAAGACGCTGGAAGACACCAAACAGCATGTCGGAGTAGGCCATGTCAAAGCCGGCCCCATCGTCTCGAACAAAGTAGACCGTCTGTTCGGGCTGCTGGAGGATGCCAAACTCGATTCGGGCAGTGTTGTGGTGGCTGGTAAATTTCCAGGCATTTTGCAGCAAGTTGCTGAGGACGACGCGCATCAGGCAGGAATCGGCCCAGACGGTGACATCGGGCGCAATGATGCACTCGACCTGACGGTCGGGTTCGGCAGCCCGTAGCTCTTGCAGAAGCTCGTGGGCGATCGCACTCAGGTCAACAGTGGCATATCGCATTTCCAGCCGCGAAACGCGAGACAGGCTGAGCAGGTCGTCGATTAGCATTCCCATGCGCTGCACATTGTGCCGAATCCGGTTGAAATAATCCCTACCCTCGTCGTCAAACTGATGACCATAATCCTCCAGCAGCGCCCTGCTAAAGCCGTCAATCGCGCGGAGGGGCGATCGCAGATCATGCGATACCGAATAGGCAAAGGCTTCTAGCTCCCGGTTGGAAGCTTCAAGCTGGGCCGATTTCTGCAATAGTTTGGCTTCGACCCGCTTGCGTTCGGTAATGTCGTAGTTGATGCCCGTCATCCGCAGTGGGTTGCCCTGAGCGTCTCGCTGCAACAGCGCGTTGGCCTTGATCCAACGTAGCTCACCATCGGTGCGCCAGATGCGAAACTCTACGTCATACTCCTGCTCCCCTCGAATTGCAGCTTGCAATGCGGCTTCGGTTGGGGCCAAATCTTCGGGATAGACGCGATCGCACCAGTCCTGATAGGTTGCAGACTGCCCCAACGCTGGCAAATGCTGCAAGCCATAGATTTCATACATCCGATCATCCCAGAATGCCTCGTGAACCGTATCCCAATCCCAAGTGCCAATTTCTCCGGCTTTCAGCGCCAGCGTCAGGCGATCGGTCAACATGCGGCGCTGTTCTTCGGCCTGCTTGCGCTCGGTGATGTCGAGGACGATACCCGTTAGCTTAATTAAGCGTCCCGTCGCGTCTAGCACGGCTTCGCCCTTGGATTGTACGTGCCCAATCGAGCCATCGCCCCGACAAATCCGAAATTCAACGTCATAAGGCTGATGGGTATCCATCAGCGTCTGCACGGTCTGGGCATGAAACTCGCGGTCGCTGGGGTAAACCAACTGCTGAAGCGTTGCAAAATCCTCAGGCGTTCCCAGCGCCAGATCGCGCCGAAAGATATGAAATACCTGCTCTGACCAGGTGATTTGTTCCGTTTGAACGTCAAACTCCCAACTGCCGATGTTGCCGATGCGCTGAGCTTCTTGCAGATGCCCCTCGCTGATTCGCAATTGGGCCTCAATGTGTTTGAGCTGGGTGATATCGACATGGCAGCCCACCATCCGCAGCAGCCCGCCCGACTCGCTCCACTCGATGCCCTGCCCCGCGCAGATTACCCAGACGATTGACCCATTCTTATGGCGATAGCGGACTTCGTTGTAATACGGCTCTGCTCCACGACTTTGGACATGCCGCTCCAGGCAGGCCTTTGCCGTTTGCACATCTTCTGGCCAGATTTGCTGCTCCCAGTTGTCGAGCGTGTGAGGGATTTCGTCTTCGGCGTAGCCCAGCATCCGCTTTAGTCCTGGACTCCAGTAATTGGTTCCGTTGCGGAGGTCATAGTCCCAATAGCCCGCCAGCACTGAGTCGAGGACGGTTTCTAAGAGCTTTAGCTCGGTCTGGAGCTTTTCGGTTTGCAGTCGGGCTGCTTCGGCTTGCTTGCGTTCGGTGATGTCTTGCCCGATGCCGATGCTGCGACCGTCCGGCAGGGAAATTTGAGTCCAGGCGGTGTCGATCAGGCGGCCGTCGCGGGTTCGGAGGCGGAACTCTTGCCAGGTGGAGTCGGCGGCTGCAATGTGGCGAGTCACCCGGTCGTATTCAGCCGGATCGGGGTAGCACTCTCGCAGCACATCGCGGGTCAGGTGTTCTGCCTGGGTCCAGCCGACGGTCTGCTCAATAGTCTGGTTGACCAGCAAAATGTTGCCCGTTTCTGAATGCACGCTGACCATAACCGGGAGATGGTCAAGGGTAATTTGCAACAGTTCTTTCTGGGCCAGCAGTTCGGCTTCGGCAAGCTTGCGTTCGGTGATGTCGGTGATGGAACCTGCCATGCGGGTCACGGTTCCTGCCTCATTTCGCAGCGCTTGTCCCCGCGACAGCACCCATTTATAAGTGCCGTCTTTGCACTGCAATCGATGCTCTAGGGTATAAAAAAGAGCCTTGCCCTCTAGGTGCTCGTAGAATGCAGTCGTGACCGCAGGCAAATCATCCGGGTGAATCAGGCTCTCCCAGACTTTTGGGCTATCCATAAACTGGTCTGCATCAAAGCCCAGCATTTCTTTGCAGCGGTCAGAAAAAAAGACCTCACCCGTTTGAAAGTTCCAATCCCAAATGCCGTCGTTGGTGCCCTGCAAGGCAAGCTGCCAGCGTTCTTCACTGAGTTTTAGTGATTGCGTGCGATCGCGCACTAGCTCTTCCAGGTTGGCTTTGGCGAGTTCTAGTTCGGCGGCGCTGGGCAGGGCGATCGCCTTTGGCAGGATCGGAACCAGCGTGGCAGCGGTGGTGAGAGACACGATCGCCGTAGCCGACTTGACCCCGCCCGAAATCCAATAGTCGGGATGCCACAGCGTCCAAATCTCCATCACATGCGTCAGCCCGCAAAACATGATAAACGCGCCAAAAAGCTGAAACATCCAGGGATAGGGCAAGTCCTGCCGCCGCTGCACAAAGTAGATCAGCGCCAGTGGGATGGAGAAGTAGGCCAGCGCCGTCAGCCCATCCGACAGGCTGTGCAACCATACCAGTCGGGGGTCCCACAGATAGCAGTGGCCGTGCGGCACAAACGCCAGCATAGGTAACGGAATATTAAAAACACCGGGCGGGTCGTAAAGGCTTGAAAACATCTCTAGTGTGGACTCACTTGCTTTCATTTTTACCCTAATGCATAAACTTGGCTGTATTTCCATCGGCGATCGCCCTGAGTAATATCCGCCAATATGCGGAATGCCCCCGCGATTGTGACATCACGAGGGCATTTGGAGGGTGGGAGTAACGGGGTGCTGGGGGGATGGGGTGGTGGGCGCAGTTTGTCTGGTCAGAGACGCGATTCGGCTACGGCGCGGTGGGCGCTAGAGACCTGCGCTAGCTTGGCGGATACGTCGGGGTTGTACAGCCGCAAATAGTTCCAGTAGTTGGAAAAGACGGCTTCGACGTAGCCCTTCGTTTCGGGGTAGGGAATTTGCTCGACAAAAATATCGGGGTCGCTGTAGCCAAAGCGCTCGATCCACTGGGCGATCGCCCCTGGCCCGGCGTTGTAGCTGGCCACGGCAAACAGCGAGTTGTCGCTATAGGTTTCGTGGGTGTAGTTGAGATACCAGGTGCCCAGCTTGATGTTGTCGTCGGGGTTTTCCAGGTCATATTGCGGCTGGTTGAGCTTGCTGGCCACCCAGCTTGCGGTTCCCGGCATCAGTTGCATTAGCCCCTTGGCTCCGGCGGAGGAGACGATTTTGCGCTCAAAGCGCGACTCTTGGCGGATGAGCGCCGTCACCAAGAGCGGATTTAGCCGCATGGTTTGCGACCACTGCTGAATCGGCTCGGCAAACTGGAACGGAAAGAGCGATCGCCAATAGTCGCCCTGCTGCCGCAACGCCTGGATCTGGGGCTGCACCTCTGGCTCCGTGCGGCGCACCAGGCTAGAGATCTGGAAAATGCCCTCCAGGTTGTCGCCCACGCCCAGCCGCATCAGCCCATCGGTGAACTGTTCTTCTACAGTCGGCGTTTTTCGGTTTGTAAATTCCGTCTGCCACAGCGCCCAGGCATCCTGATATTGCCCCAGTTGATAGAGTTCCTTTAGCGTGTCGGAGCCAGCCAGCGGCATCGGGTGCGTGGCGGGCAGCGCCACGGGCGGCAGCTTTTGTCGCACGGTGGTAAAGTCGCCCACGTCCCAGCCCAGCATCGTCGCCGATCGCCAGGCGTAGTAAGACTCTGGATAGCGGCTGAGGACATATTCATAAGCCTGAGACGCTTCCTGGGCTTGCCCTAGCCGTTGCGCCCACTTGCCCACCCAGAAGGCAGCCTCGGCGGCGAGGGGGCTGTCGGGATTTTCCTGAGCCACCTGTCGCGCCAGAGTCCACGCGCCCTGGATATCACCTTGGGCAGCCTTCTCTTCGGCCAGCATCCAGCGCAGTTCGGCGGCGGCATCGGTCTTGCTGTGGCGTTCCAACAGCAGTTGGGCGACCTGGGCCGTTAGCGTTGCCTGGGCCGCGTCGGGCTTGACCAGTTTGTATTTCTCTAGCAGCGCGTCGCCTGCTCGGTCAGGGTATTGGCTGATCACCTGGTCGAGATAGGTGAGCTTGGTTGCGCGATCGCGCCCCAACTGGGCCAGGCGCAGCAGCGAGGTGGGGGCTTCGGGCGAGTCGGGAAACTCGGCAACGACTTTGTTGTAGGCGGTGACTGCGGTATCGCGGCGGCCCGCAAGCTGTGCGCCCCGTCCTTCTCGGTAGGCGTTGAGCGGCGTGCGGGGGGCTTTGGCATAGGCTTTGCCCGCTTCGCCATAGCGCTGCTTTTCCCAGTTCAGAAAGGCGATCGCCTCCCAGTCTTCTGGCTTCAGTGTGTCGGCGTAGTCCTTGGTCAGCCGATCCAGGTATTGCCCCACCTCCGGCAGATAGTGACCATAGCGGGCAATTTGCAGCAGCAGTTCGGGCTGCTTGGGGTCTTGTTTGAGCAGCGCTTGGGCAATTTCGAGCGATCGCGGATGTGCCGGAAAGCGGGCGATCGCCGTTTGCCAGTAGCTGGGGTCTGCTTTGCCCAGTTCATACAGCGCTTCTACCGAGGCGGGCTGCTTCGCAAAGCGATTGGCCAGCGCTTTCCAGGCTTCCGTTGCCTGCTCAGCGTCCCCAGCGGCGGCATGGGCCTGGGCCTGCCGCTTGAGGGCATAGGCCGCCAGCGTCGTGTAATCCTTATCCAGCTTTTCCAAAAAGGGAACCGCCGCTGTTGCCTGGCCCTGCTGGATCAGGTCACTGGCCAGCAGAAATCGCGCCCGCTTTTGATCGTCGGATCGCTTGCCCTGGGCCAGCAGTTGCAGTTGGGCGGCTCGCTGCTGGGGGGGCTGCGTCGCTAGGGAAAACACGGCCGATTGCGGCGTTTCGGGAATCGCCAGCGTTTCTTCTCCAGTCGGGTTCTGGGCTGAATTGGAGGATGCCTGGGGCCAAAGTCGCGTCGCGGCGGCACCTAGCAGCAGCACAGTCAATCCCGTGCCGATGGATAGCCATAGGGCATTTGCAGTTCGCTTCCGTTTCATCTTGCGGAGAATCGCTCTAGGGGAGTGGGCAGGGGGCTGTCTCCGCGCCGTCTTGTTTAGCGGAGTCTTGAGCGATGGTAACCGCTTTGGAGGGGAACTTGCCACTGGGCGGGGGGCAGGACGACGACCCGGCGATGGGTGAGACGGCTGAGGCGGTTTGGGAACAGAGGACTTTCCGGAGCGGGCGGGCGGACATTTACCAGCAGAGCGAGAGGAGGGCGATCGCATAACAAAACCCTGGAGATGCTGAGAGCGCAATCTTTTTACGAAACTTATAGCTCAGAATCCCAAAATCAGGCCCGCTTTTCTCAAAATTCAGGATTTCTACTGATGACGCTCTAAGGAGGCTGTGGGTAAAAGTGCATTCTGCAAGAAAGAACGAAGAACGAAGAACGAAGAACGA
>NZ_DVEA01000120.1:0-21484 GCF_015295965.1 Thermoleptolyngbya sp. M55_K2018_002 | reverse complement strand
GTCTGTCGAGCGAGATATGGCAGGGACCGCTTCCGCCGGAGGACTGCTGGTTCAAGCCTCCGATGATCGTCCGATCGACATCAGCCAGTGGAAAGTGGCGACCGAAAAAGCACCGACCGACGACCAGTGGGCAGAACTGCGCTTTGCCTGGGCGGTCTGCAAACACGTCAAATCCAACGCAATTGTGGTGACGAATCAGCGCACCACGCTGGGCATTGGCGCAGGGCAAATGAATCGGGTCGGCTCTGTGAAGCTGGCGCTGGAGCAGGCGGGCGATCGCGCTAGGGGCGCAATTTTAGCCAGCGACGGCTTTTTCCCGTTTGACGACTCGGTGCGGCAGGCGGCGGCGGCGGGGATCGTGGCGATCGCCCAACCCGGCGGCAGTTTGCGCGATGCCGAGTCGATTCAGGCCGCAAACGAGCTGGGATTGGCTATGATTTTCACGGGCGTTCGCCATTTCTTGCACTAGGTCTTCCTGATTGCACTTCGTCGCCCAGATGTTCAAGTCGTAAAGACTGCATAACAACTAGCAGCCCATCGCTCGACTTTCCAGCAATTTCCCGATTTCCGTCTTATTTCGAGGGAAGTATAAATGAAGGCTTGTCGAGATTCAGCCATCGGGCTGCTGTTTTGCACGAACCCCCTGTTTTAAGTTTTCACTCAAGCTGTTGTTCAGCATTCAGTTGTTCAGCATTCACTTTATACTTAGGTAATCGCATGGTTTCTGATGCACCTCTGCCCCAAGAAGTCGCCGTCACCATCCTTCTCGATGGCGGCACGCAGCAAACGGTCACAATTCAGTCCAATAACATGCTCCTGCAAGAGCTGTTTGAGACGCTAGTTGCGCCACCCGAAAACCGCCCTCAGCGCCTTTTCCAGATTCCAATTACCGAGGGCAAAGCGATTCTCTGCTTTCCGAGCGATCGCCTTGTGGGCCTGGTCACCGAGCCGCCCATCATCCTACGCCAACAGCCCCAGGCCGAACCGACCAATGCAACAGACTCGCTCTTGCCGGGTATGTAGCGCGATCGCCCTTTGAGCAGAAGGGTTGCCATCTCTACGCCTAGGCTTTCATTAGCAAAAGCAAACAAGTCTCCAAGCAAGTTCTGCAAGTTCTCGCTGGGAGGCTTGTTTTTTTGAGGTGACCCTTTTCGGAACTGATTCGGAACTGAACTGATTCGGAACTGATCTGACCGCCGTTTCCTCCCGTCCATCCTGCTAGTCTCTTCCCAGTGACGCTAATTGTGCTAATTTTTATTACAGTGCAGTTAGATTTTTTTAAGATTTGAGGCGCAGAGAGGGAGAGCGTAATGAGTCCTGAGCTTTTGCAGTCGCTCAAGGTTTACAGCCAGTTTGTTCACCCGATCCTGATGTGGGTTTTGTTTGGGCTGACGATCTACGCCATGTATCTGGGCGTTCAGCTTCGGCGCACGCGATCCGCCGAGGGCGAGGTCAAAAAAGCATTGCTCAAAGGGCGTTTCAATATCCGCCATCACCAGATTGGCTCGATCCTGCTGGCGACGATGGTGCTGGGCACGCTGGGCGGCATGGCTGCTACCTACATCAACAGCGGCAAGCTGTTTGTCAACCCCCACCTACTGGTGGGCTTGGGCATGACGGGCATGATTGCCACCTCTGCTGCACTGACCCCGTTTATGCAGAAGGGCAACGATGCGGCTCGCTATGCTCATATCACGCTGAACGTGATCCTGCTGGCTCTGTTTGGCTGGCAAGCTATCACCGGGATGCAAATCCTGCAAAATGTCGTGAACCGCATGACGGGCAACGCCTGAGGACTCAGGGCTGCTGCGGTTGGTGTGTCGCGCTGGGGCGATCGCCAACTCAAGTTATGATGAAGAACGACGCTTTTTCCCAGTTTTTGGTTTTGACGGTCGCTTTCCAAATTGCCGATTTTTAGTTGCCGAGGTTCTATGAAGACTTTTCTAACTCGTCTGTTTGCCCTAGTGCTGGTGTGTGTCATTGGATTGACGGGCTGCTCCAGTGCGTCGGGAAATCTCAGTGGCAACTATCGGCAAGATACGCTGGCGCTGATCGGTAGCCTGCGGAACGCACTAGAACTGCCCGATGGAACGCCTGAAAAGGCCGCCGCCCAATCCGAAGCCCGCCAGCTAATTAACGACTTCTCAGCCCGATATCGCCGAGACAACTCGCTGCTCAAGCTGGGTTCCTTTACTACCATGCGGACAGCGCTGAATTCTCTGGCGGGGCACTATAGCTCCTATCCCAATCGCCCTGTTCCTGCCAAGCTGAAGGAGCGTTTGGAACTGGAATTTAAGCAGGTCGAGTCTGCACTAAAGCGGGAAGCATAGTGCTTTTTTGAGAATTAGTTGGGACTGGTGGAAGGGAGAGCAAACTTGCCCTCCCTTTCTTATTCTCGCGTTGCTATACGTCCGGTTCGACACCCAACGCTCTTAGCTGCTCTGTCAATCGTTGTGCCGATTCTTGTGGAGACAGCACCAGGTTACCTATTTCTGTAAAATGGCGCAGCATCCCAGCTTGAATCCCTAAGTAGAGTCCTAAGGTATGACTCCACAGCCAGCCCGAATCAGTTTCAGCGATCGGTTCATACTGCTGGTTAACTAGGCGATAGCCTGAAAATTCCAAAGTCTCAGGAGAAAACCAGAAATACTCTGGTATGCGAAATCGATTTTGATAGAGTTCCTTCTTGAAATTTCGATCGATTTGGGCTGTTGAGTCCGATAAGAGTTCGATAATCAAATCCGGGTATTTGCCGCCTTCCTCCCAGACAACCCAAGATTTTCGCGGGCGCTTTTCGGTGTTTTTCACTAAAAAGAAATCAGGGCCGCGAAACTCTTTGTTTTTGAGCTGCTCCCGGCTGAAATAAATTGTCAAGTTTGCCCCAATAAAAAAATCAGAGCGATCGCGCCAAACCCACTCTAAACAAGCAACCAGCAGGGCTAGTTGGGCATAGTGTAGTGAACTCTCCATCTCTGGCTCGTCACTCTCTAATTGAGTGGCATCAGGCATCAAAGCAGCCAACTGTTGAGCAGTGAGTGACATTTGGTTGGTATCAACTCCTGAGCCAGAGCGTTATTTAACGTTGTTTAGCGGTGCTTAAATTTTAAGGGATTAGACTTGAGCGGTTGCAACCAGTTTTGCGGATTTTGAAGGATTTTTCAGTCTCGGAAAGCGCTTAAGTCGGGGTTTCTGGCTGGAGGTGTTGCCACTGCCCCCAGCCACCTTTTGCTGCGAGTCTTGCAGACCAATGGCTAGCGCGAGGACTCCGTTACCTCTTGTGCCACAGCATTGAATTGCCCGTTGCCATTGCCTGATCGCGGGAACTCCTCAGATGGCTCTGCATCAGCCCGTAAAATGGTACTTAATATTAGCTCTGGTCGCTGCGGATGAGTCCAGGCAAAGGCATGGCGGAAGGCGGCATCCTGGCAGGCTTTTAGCTCCTCAAAGCCAATGATGTCGTGGGTCAACAGCGTTTCATATTCAAACGGCAGCCGCACGTTATGCAGTCCCGCGTTGTCGGTGCAGATGGCGATATCCACGCCCGCTTCAAAACATCGGTCGAATACCCCCTTAAGCTGATGCAGGTCTTGCAGCGTGCCTGTTTTCAGATATGTGGTGGGGCAGACCTCCAGGCATTGCCCCTGGGCGGCCACCTGGGGCAACAGTTCGGGGTGCTTTAGCGGAATCTGGATGCCGTGGCCGATCCGCATCAGGTAGGGCAAGAGTTCGGGATAGCAGCCTTCTTCGGTTTCATACAAGTGTCCGGTGGTGTTGAGACCGAGCGATCGCGCGTAGGCATATAGCCGGATAAATTCATCGAGGCGATCGCCATACAGCCCGTCTCCACCCGCCAGATCCACGCCACACACCACATCGCGCCGCGCTGCTGCCAGATCGACGATCGCCCGGTTCACCTCGTAGGGTAGCCGCGAGTGCATACAGAGGATTTGGCTGGTGACGATGGGATACTCCACAATCTGGCTGGCGCGGCCCACCACTTCCACAATTTGGCTCATTAAGGAAATGCGATCGCCCTGGCTGAGATGCTCCGGCGTTCGCAAATACGGCGTATAGCGCAATTCCAAATAGGCCAAATTCTCAAACACGTATGCCCCGCGCATCAGGCGATAGATAAAGTAGGGCAGGGTATCTTCCGTCTGCACGCTTTCCACCAGCGTATGCAGCTCTAGATATTCTGCCAGCGTATTGCGCGGGCGCGTATAAAAATCCTCAAACTCGGCATAGTCGGCAAATCGCTCTGCCAGGTCTGCCTGGTTGCGCTGAAAATAGCGCCAGAGAATACGGGGGACGACGGAACCACCCAGATGGCGGTGCAATTCGGCATATAGCGTCACAAGATACCTCTCAATCTAGTTGTTAACTCGCCTGCATTTCACTCAAAGCCACACACTGCATTCTTCTCAAGTTGAGCTTTAGAAATGGGCATTTCCACTCAGACTAGCAGCGTCTTGCTCCTAAGCATTGACACCAGGAACACGCGCTGTTGATAATGGGAGTTTGCGTATTTCTGAAAATTCTAGCAATTTAAACCCTTGGCAAACGTTGTAGTAATCGGGGCCCAGTGGGGCGACGAAGGAAAAGGGAAGATTACCGACCTGTTGAGCAAGTCCGCCGACGTGGTGGTGCGCTATCAGGGCGGGGTGAATGCGGGTCACACGGTCGTTGTGCAGGGGCAGACCTTCAAGCTGCACCTGATTCCATCGGGTATTCTGTATCCCAAAACAGAATGCATCATTGGCTCTGGCACGGTGATTGATCCCAAGGTGCTGCTGGGTGAACTGGATCAGCTCGAAAAGCTGGGCGTTTCCAGCGAGAACCTGCTGATTTCGGAGACGGCCCACGTCACCATGCCCTATCACCGCATGATCGATGCCGCCGCCGAAGAGCAGCGCGGCAGCCACAAGATCGGCACGACCAAGCGTGGCATTGGCCCCACCTACGCCGACAAGTCCGAGCGCACGGGCATTCGCGTGGTGGATTTGATGGACGCAGAGGGACTGCGCGACCAGTTGACTTGGACGATCGAATACAAAAACGTCATTTTAGAAAAGCTGTATAACCTGCCGCCGCTCGACCCCAACGCGGTGATCGATGAATACCTGGGCTATGCCGAGCGGCTGCGGCCCCATGTGGTGGATAGCTCTCTGCGGATTAGTCAGGCCGTGCGTCAGCGCCGCAATATCTTGTTTGAGGGCGCACAGGGCACGCTGCTAGATCTAGATCACGGCACTTACCCCTATGTCACCTCGTCGAACCCGGTGTCGGGCGGCGCGTGCGTGGGGGCGGGCGTAGGGCCGACGATCATCGACCGGGTGATTGGTGTGGCCAAGGCTTACACCACTCGCGTGGGCGAAGGGCCCTTTCCGACCGAACTGCTGGGAGATGTGGGCGAGGCGTTGTGCGATCGCGGCGCAGAATTTGGCACGACGACCGGGCGCAAACGCCGCTGCGGCTGGTTTGACGCGGTGATTGGTCGCTATGCCGTCCGCATCAACGGGCTAGACTGCCTCGCCATCACCAAGCTCGACGTGCTGGATGACCTCGACGAAATCAAAGTCTGCATCGCTTACGAAATCGACGGCCAGCAGGTGCGCGACTTTCCCTCGAATGCGCGAGTGTTTGCCCGCTGCCAGCCCATTTACAAAACCCTACCGGGCTGGAAGCAAGACACCTCCCACTGCCGATCGCTCGACGACTTGCCCCGTCAGGCGTTGGACTATCTCAAGTTTTTGGCAGAACTGATGGAAGTGCCGATCGCCATCGTTTCCCTCGGAGCCAGCCGCGACCAGACCATTATTGTGGAAGACCCCATCCACGGGCCCAAACGGGCGCTGCTCTATACCAATGGCGCAGTCGAAACCGCCCAATAAGCCCAAATGGGCGCACGCAGTTGATGATTCGTTTCAGAATATGGTTGCAAATGCGCTTGGAAGATTTCCGGGCGCATTTATTCTAGTGAAAAGCAAACGGCAAACCTTAACTCCTAATCCCCAATCCCCCATGTCTGACTCTGCCCTGCCGCCCATAATCCAGCACATGCTGAAGCCGGAGTTCTATCCCCATCCGGTGCCGCCCGATCCGCTCCAGACTTTGGCCGGAGAGCCGCCAGAATATCCTGAAGACTTTTATCCGTCGGATGCGTCTCCGGTGCAGTTGATTCAGACGCATATTTCCTACGTGCTGCTGACGGGCGAGTATGCCTACAAGGTCAAAAAGCCCCTGAACTTCGGGTTCCTGGACTATTCCACGCTGGAAAAGCGGAAGCATTTTTGTGAAGAGGAACTGCGGCTGAATCAGCGAGCGGCGGCAGCGATCTATCTGGATGTGCTGCCGATTACCCAAACCTTGGACAACGGCGTGCCCACCTTTCACTTGGACGGGCCGGGCGAGGTAGTGGAGTATGCGGTGAAGATGCGGCAGTTTCCGCAATCTACCCTGCTGACCAACCTCTATGAGCGGGGCGAACTGACGGAGGACTTGCTAAAAGACTTGGCAGGGGCGATCGCCACCTTCCACCTCGCCACCAAAACCAGCGACTACATCCGCGAATTCGGCCGCGTCGAGCGCGTGCGGCAGGCCTTCGATGAAAACTGGGCGCAAACCGCGCAATATATCGGCGGGCCGCAGACCCAGCAGCAGTTCGATGAGACGCGGGCCTACTGCGATCGCTTTTTTGCTGAAAAGGCTGATTTATTTGACGAGCGCCTTCAGCAAAACTGGATTCGCGAGTGCCACGGCGACCTGCACCTGCGGAATATCGCCTACTGGAACCAACAGTTTTTGCTGTTTGACTGCATCGAGTTCAACGAGCCGTTTCGGTTTGTCGATGTCATGTTCGACATTGCCTACATCGTGATGGATCTGGATGCGCGGCAGCGACCCGACCTGCGGACGGTGTTTTTGAACGAATATGTGGAGCAGACGGGCGACTGGGAGGGGCTGCGGGTGCTGCCAATCTACGTCAACCGCCAGACCTACGTGCGGGCAAAGGTGACATCTTTCTTGCTGAATGATCCGGGTGTGCCCGATGAAGAAAAGCGCAAGGCTCATGACACCGCCGCGCTCTATTATCGACTGGCGTGGGAATATACCCAGCCCAAAACCGGGCGGCTGATACTGATGAGCGGGCTGTCGGGGTCGGGCAAAAGTACGACAGCGCGGGCGATCGCCCAAAAACTCGGCGCAGTCTACATCCGCTCTGACGCAGTGCGGAAACATCTGGGCGGCGTGCCCCTGACAGAGCGCGGCGGCGACGACCTCTACACGCCGGAAATGACCCAAAAAACCTACGATCGCCTGCTGAACCTGGGCACAACGCTGGCGGCCGCAGGCTACACGGTGATTTTGGATGCGAAATATGATCGGCAGGCACTGCGAGAAGGGGCGATCGCCCAGACCAGCGCCCACGGCATTCCGCTCCATATTTTGCACTGCACGGCTCCGCTGGAAGTGCTATCTGCCCGCCTCAGTCAGCGCACGGGCGACATCGCCGATGCCACGCCGGAAATTTTGGCAAAGCAGACCTTTGACCCCTTCACGCCCGCCGAAGCAGGATACGTTAGAACAATAGACACGACCCAACCGCTCGATGCGCTCCTGGATTCGCTTTGACAGAGGCTCCCCATGACCAATGAACTGATAGTTGAAAAGCTAGACACCCTCGATTCCCACGTTGCAGCAGTGGATACCCGCATCGACGTGCTGGATCAGCGCCTCACCCAGCGGCTCGACACGCTAGCCGAGAGCGTGCAGATTTTGTCTGATCAGGTCGGGCGAATGACGGAAGAACTAACTCGCCTGGAAATTTCTATGCGAGACGGGTTTGCTGAGATCAAAGAGGGTTTTCGAGAAATGCGCGAACAGTCCAAAAAGCGCGACGAGCAAATCGATCGGCTGCTGACGATTTTGGAGCGGCTGATTCCGGCGAGAGAGTAGCTTTTCAGGGGTTTGGGATATTGCTCCGCAACGCTGGCGCGAACAGGGGTCAGGGATTAGCGCTGAACGTGAGAAAAGTTATGGCTTGTAGGCTTTCTCGTTGGTTACACTCTCTCGTTTACTGCGGCTCACGGCATTGGAAGGAATTACGCTTGAGGCATTGCGATGGGCAAGAATGATCCGGTGATTGTCGGCATCAAGCTATGGATCGTGTTTCTCATTGGCTTTGCGCTGCTGGGCTACTGGGTGCCGCTGAGCATTGGGCTGGGGGCGATCGCCGGACTGTCGGGCGCACTCATCGCCAGCTACCGCAAACAGGATAAGCCACTGCCTCCAGAGCAAAAGAGCCAGCGCGATCTGATTCCCCGGCTGAGTCTGGGGCGCAAATCCGAAGAAGAGCCAAATGAAAGGGCGATCGCCCGTCCGCGTCGTGGTTTTTTCAGCCGCCAGCCGGGGCCGAGCTTTAAATCGCGTCGTCGCTGAGCGAGGTCTGTCAAAAAAACGCCCGCCTGGAAATGTTTTATTTTCATAAAATTAGGGCAACGGTCACCGAGAATTTACGGTTGTAGCTACCAAACGACCGGGGCTACAACTAAGGCGTTGCGGTCTTTATAGAGAGACTGTCCATCAGGGTTCCAGGATAAATTGCTAGATTCTATAGAAGTTTGCGGGTTTCCGTAAAACTACGCGCAAAGCGTATATTTTTTCACCAAGTTCTCAATCAAAAAGCAGGCTTCACACTGAACCCAGCAATCTTGAAATTCCGAATGCATCTTACGCGAGAACGAGCCATGATACCGACTGTTGTAAATGAACGCTCTGTCTGCTCGTTCCGGTTCTATAGGGACGGCTACCTCTGTGAAGGCATCCGCTACGGCAATACGCTGTATCGCCTGGTCAAAACCTTTGGAAAACACGAGGAAGACAGCGCCTATTCGTGTTGCGGCCAGCTTCTCCAGCATTCCAGCGCCGATCACCCAGCCGCCATCATCACGACCTCCCCGCAGCAGTATCGACTTTGGGCAGAGTTGCGGGTTGAGTTACCATCAGATGCCGCCGTTGCGCTGCAATATGCCTAGCTCGGCTCGCTGGGACAGAGTTACGAGACGCTCGGCTACGATAGGTATGCGGCGAACCGGATGCTGGAATGCTCTAAACACTTCGCTCACGGGTAGGGCGTGTGTGACTTGAACCAGGTCTCCCCGATTCCCGAATCAATCGCGCGATCGCCCTTCTGCTAGATGCACCCTCCGCTTGCCCTCTGCCTGCCCCGTGCTTAAAACCAAGCCCAAGTCCAAAGCCCAGCCCAGCCCGATTTTAGCGGTTGAATCGCCCCAGCCCACCCTGCGTCAGCGTCTTGCTCAGCGCCGCAAAGCCAATCGCCTGCGGCAAGAGTTGGTCACCTTCACGATTTTTGCAGCGCTATTTGCGACGGTAGTCGGCTTTGTCGTGGGCCTGGCCGCGGGGGTTCGTCCGGGCATTGGCACCTTCATTGGCACGCTCTGCACCGCGCTGTCGTTCAAGTACCCTCGCCAAGCGCTGTGGGCCTTTTTAATCTATATGCCCCTCAGCGGATCTGTCACCTATGCGCTGGGCAGCAGCCCCCTGCTTCAGCTTGCCAAAGACGGGTTCTATATCCCTGCCCTCTTCGGCGTAATTCAATACTGCCGCCGCGAAAAGCTGCCCGTGCTGATTCCCCGGCAGATGGCTGCGCCCGTGGGCATTTTGCTGGGGCTGTGTCTGATGACGCTGCTAGTGGTGAACGGAGGGCAGCAGCTTAGCCCCACGCCTGGAGAGCAGCCTATCTTGATGGGCATTTTGGGACTGAAGGTGCTAATGGGCTATATGCCGCTGGTGGTGTGTGCATACTATTTGCTGCGTGATCGCCGCGATTTGCTATTCCTGATGCGGCTCACGGTCATTATTATCCTCACCTGCTGCGCCCTCGCGTTTATCCAGTATGCCCTGCTCAAAACCGGGTACTGTGCTGGCACACGCTTTGCCCAGGGGCCAGACCTCTACCGCGCTTCCCTCAATGCCCGCTGCTTTGTGGGCGGGTCGTTGCTCTATACGCCCCAACACAACCAGATTCGCTTGCCTGGAACCTTTGTTGCGCCCTGGCAATGGGGCTGGTTCCTGATTTCTGCCGCATTTCTGGCATTTGCAACGGCATTTAGCGACCCCAGGGCGCAATGGCGCACGACCGGGCTGATTTCTCTCGCGTCAGTCTTCATCATGGCGGTGCTATCGGGGCAGCGAGTGGCGCTGATTCTGGTGCCCAGCGTGTTCGTGACGCTGCTGGTGCTGACGGGGCAGGTGGTGAATCTAAAGCGCTTTATCCCAGGTGCGGCCATCCTTGGCTTGGTGCTGGGCTACGCCGCCCTGCGAAACCCCGACATCCTATCCCGGCGATTCGAGAGCCTGCAAAGTCGCTGGGAAGCCTCGCCACCGCATCTGTTTATTTTGGAACAGTTTCAGTGGTCGCTGAATCATCAAAACTTCTTGGGCAACGGGCTAGGTCGAGCCACCAACGCCGCCCGCACGCTGGGCGACACTGAGCTAATCGAAACGTATTATCCCAAGCTGCTGTATGAAATTGGAATGCTGGGGACGCTGGCGTTTTTGGCGCTGGTGACGATGCTGACGGTGCTGACCTTTTTGGCCTACCGCTCCATGCGCGATCGCACGTTGCGGAGCTATGGTGCAGCACTGTGGCTGTTCGTGCTGTTCATTAGCTACAACACTTACTACTATCCCCTCGACGTTGATCCAGTGGCGGTTTACTACTGGTTTTTTGCTGGGGTCGTACTGAAACTGCCAGAACTGGAGCGCCAGGAACGCCTGGAAGCCACTGCTGCCCAGCCCCAAGCCCAACGCCGTCGGTTCAAGCGACTGGGCTTTGCTTAGGTGAGGCATGAGGCCTGGTCTGAAAAAATTCGCTTAATCTGTAAAAAGATTCAAAAAAACTCAGGGAGGCATCGGTGTCGATACCTCCCTGTCAGAGCGGAGAAAAAGGGTGGATTGGGCGATCGCCCACGCTTTCAAACCCGGCCTAAAACCGAATTCCAGTTCCAAATTCCGGTTCCAACTATTTCTGTGCCAACAGCGTCGCGGATCTGTTTTCTGCGGCAACTGCGTCAATCTAGCTCATGGTCGAGCCGCTGCGGTCATAGCTCTGCACAAAAGATGGGTGGGGCTTGCCCTGGACATGGTTCCAGAGGGTGGGTGCTTCCGCAGGCAGCCCGATTTCGGCGGCGGCCCGGCTGAGCATCGACTGCTGGCGATTCTTGATGTTGTGGTGGTGGCGCATCATCAGGGCGCGGGCTTGATCTTGAGTAGACATAGTGAAATCCTTCTGGTGTTAGGTGATGGAATCTTGACGCTTCTTGTTTAATCATAGCAGTAAATTCTGTATCTAAAAATACAGAATGGCGTTTTATCAGAAAAAACAATACTTCTTCACAATGCGTCTCGCCCTGCTGAGTGGCGATGCCAAGTGGTTGCGCCGAGTGGGTCAGAGCGGCTGGGTGGGCGATCGCTCTGTTTGCTAAATGTTGACGCGATGTGCAACTTTCAATCTGCCCTCATCCCCCAACTCCTTCTCCCAAGTCGGGAAGAGGGGAGCATGAGAAGCTTGAAGTCCCTGTCTTGCAGTCCCTGTGTAGATGTTGGCTGTCGCGCAAAGTTGCCATACCAAGTTGAGAGGGATCGGGTGGGCGATCGCGCTCCCATGGCGACAGATTAAACAGATTAAACAGCTTGAACGGCTTAGACGGCAGCAGGGGAACAGGGTCACTTGATCAGGGTCGCTTGGGACGGTGATGACGCACCCGGCTAGCCTTGTCCCGCTCGTAGGCGATCAGGCGGCCGTAGATTTCGTGCTTGCTTAAATTCATCGACAGGTAAACGTGGCGACGCGGATTGCCAAATCCCTTGCGCCGAAAGAACTTGATCGCAGGTTCGTTGGCTGGATCGGTGTCCACCAGCATGAACCGAGCGCCTTCTTCAATCATGCGCTCGACGATTTTGTCTACGAGCTTATCTGCCACGCCGCGCCGCTGAAACTTGGGACTGACTCCTAGCCAGATAATGTAGCCGTAGACCCAGGATGCCTTGCTGATAATAGTGCCCAGCACAAAGCCCGCCAGTTCGCCTTCAATCTCTGCCACCAGGCAATACTCTGGGTCAGTGTTGTATTGCCCAATCACCTCCCACTCGTCCCAGGTGCGATAAAGGTAGGGATAGAGGTCGCTGGTAAACAGGCTTTCCCCTAGATGAAACACCGGGGCAAGGTCGTCGATGTCCATGTCCCGAATCTCGACGGGCAGGGAGTTGGCGATCGCCCGTTCCCGCTCAGCTTTATTGGT
Organism: Thermoleptolyngbya sp. M55_K2018_002; assembly: GCF_015295965.1. Taxonomy (NCBI): domain Bacteria; kingdom Bacillati; phylum Cyanobacteriota; class Cyanophyceae; order Oculatellales; family Oculatellaceae; genus Thermoleptolyngbya; species Thermoleptolyngbya sp. M55_K2018_002. The sequence goes on along the minus strand of NZ_DVEA01000120.1, from coordinate 9,161 downwards.
TTCGGAATGGGAAGCCATAGTTGGGGGGTCAGAGGATTGGAAAGTAGGGTTTCAGGAATAAGAGCAAGAGCAGAAAGCTGGCTGAAATGCCGTTTGGAATTAGAACGTTTGAAATTAAAACGTTTGGGATACCTGTCGGGCTGCTGGGTCGGGCTGCTGGGTCGGAAGGATGGATTGGGAGGATGGATTGGGAGAATGAATCGGGAAAACGGATGACGCTGAGGGTTGTGGCGATGGCAACACCACTCATCCCACTCAACCTTATCGTGATTCTGGTGGGGGATTGGGCAGGTTTCCCCCGCGATTGATCCTGCAAAAGCCTCGCTTTTTGGGCGGAAACCCGCCTTTTGAAAAAACCGTCTGCTATTGGACAGTGTAGAATAGCCTCTCAGACCCAATTGGGGATCGCTAGACCGAAAGATTAGGTTAGACCGCATGGATCGATTGAACAATGCGCTGACGCTGTTTTTCAGCCTGCTAGTGGAGGCGATGCCCTTTTTGCTGCTGGGTGTGCTGTTTTCGAGCGTGCTGCTGCTATTCGTTGATGAGCGGCGGCTGATTGCGGCAGTGCCCAAACATCCGCTGCTGGCGGCGATGATTGGCGGCGGCATTGGCTTCTTGTTTCCCGTGTGCGAGTGCGGCAACGTGCCTGTGGCGCGGCGGCTGATTGTGCAGGGTGCGCCCGCGTCGATGGCGGTGGGCTTCTTGCTGGCGGCTCCCACAGTGAATCCGGTGGTGTTTTGGGCAACGTGGATTGCCTTTCGGGATCAGCCGGAGATAGTGTTTTTGCGGGTGGGGCTGTCGCTGGTGGTAGCAGTAATTGTGGGCTGGGTGTTCAGCGCTCAGGCAGACCTGCGGCCGCTGATGCAGCCGGGAGTGGCGCGGGCTATGCCAGCAGTGCGCGGGGCGGCTGCAAAGCCAGCGGGTGAGTCGTCCCTGTTGCAGTCAGGAACCTATTGGCTGGGGCAGGCCGATCAGCCCATTCGCCCTGATGGGTCGCTGTCTTCGTCGGCGATCGCCATCAATCCCGTCCTCACCAAGCCGCTGTCGGACAAGCTGTGGCTTTTGGTGAATAACATTGTGCAGGAGATGCGCGAGTTGGGCGGTGTGCTGATTTTGGGAACGGCGATCGCCGCAATCGTTCAAGTCTTTGTGCCGCGCGAGTGGGTGATTGGGCTAGGGCAGGGCCCGGTCACGTCGATTTTGGCGATGATGCTGCTGGCGTGGATTGTGTCGATTTGCTCGACGGTGGACTCGTTTTTTGCCCTGTCCTTTGCCTCTACTTTTACCAGCGGCGCATTGCTGGCGTTTCTGGTGTTTGGCCCGATGATCGACCTGAAAAACATTGCGCTGCTGCTGTCGATGTTTCGCGGTCGGGCGATCGCCTATCTGTTTATTCTGGCGGGTCAGCTCACGTTCTTGTTTTGCCTGCTGATTAATCTATATATCAGCTAGATATCAGCTAGAACCTGAGATCGGGTGACAGGGTGACAGTGTGGCAGGGTGACGGAGTGACGGAGTGACGGAGTGATGGCAAGCAGAAGAAGCGACCAGACTCGTAAAAACGACCAGACTCGTAAAAATCGGACAGGGCTTTGGCTAATCTGGCTGGATGCAGTCATGCTGTTGGCGTGGGGCGGGCTGATGCTGCGCTTTTGGCTGACTGGGCGGATCAATATTCTGCTGCATCCAGATTATGTCTGGCTGGCGATCGCCGCTGGGTTTGCGCTGTTGGGGCTGGGCGTGGCCAAACTTTGGGAGGCGCTGCGGCTGATGCGACGCGGCATTGCCATTACCCAGCCCTCAGAGTCCCATGCAAACCTTCTGCCGCCTGGATGGAGTAGCGCTCTGCTGCTGGCGATCGCTCTGTTTGGTCTCCAGTTTACGCCCCGCGCCTTTGCCAGCCAGGTCGCCATCGAGCGCGGCGTAGCGGATACGCTCACCCTGACGCGATCGCAGCCCCAGTCCTTCCGCACCAACACCCGCCCCGAAGATCGCTCGCTGATCGACTGGGTGCGCCTGCTGAACGTCTACCCCGAACCCGATGCCTACACCGGACAAAAAGCTTCGGTCGAAGGGTTCGTCATCCATTCGCCCAACCTGCCCAGCAACTATTTCACCATCACCCGCTTTGTGATTACCTGCTGCGCCGCAGACGTATACCCGGTCGGGCTGCCCGTGCGGATTGAGGGCGATCGCACTGCCTACGAACAAGACCAGTGGCTCCGAGTAGAAGGCGACATGGCGACAGAAACCCTCGACGGCCAGCGCCAACTGGTCATTCAGGCTACGTCCTTGACCCCGATTGAGGAACCCCAGAATCCGTATGATTATTAGTGATTATTAGTGATTAAACTTAGTGATTACTGGGCGCTGTAGGCCGACGATCAAATTCTTGCAGCTAGTCCATCTTCCATCTCTACTGGCGGCAACTCTAAGAACTCGCGAATTGCCTCGGCTACCGCTTGTTTGCCGGGTACACCAGCACTGTAGGTACGTATGAGCGGAAGGCGATCGCCCGACTGCATCCCTCTAGACTCTAAACTTCCTTGATTTCCACAGGCGGCAATCCCAAGAACGCTCGAATGGCTTCGGCCGCTTCCTGTTTGCTTTCCAGATTGCTGCTGTAAGTCTCAGTCAAGGGATGGCGATCGCCCTGCTGCGTCAGCAGCACTATGCTATACCCCGTCAAGCCTTCACCAGTACACTGCTCAATGACCACAGACTGAATCTCTCGCAGCCATAGCTCCTGCTTGAGGCGGCCATTCGCTCCAAACGCCTGCATTTTGCCCATCAAGCGATTGAACTCGAAGCGATAGGGTTTGCGCCGCAGGAGGGCGATCGCCAGACTGGTAAGCCCCAGCGGAACCCACAAAAAGCCCCAGCCAGACAAGGTTTGTATGGTTCCAGAAGAGCGAGCAGGATTTGCCAGAAACCGCTGAACTGCTTCAGCCATCTGCTGAGCGCGAGCTTCATCCACTGTATCCAGCCCGAGCCGCGTCACCGCCTCAGTTCCACTCAGCTTTAGGTCATAGACCAGAAAGTCCCCGTCGTCCGAGCTACGGGTTTCACTCACAACCTGAACTGTGGTCAGGGAGCCGAGCCGAACCGTCTCACGGGGGATTAGGCCAACTCCAAGTGTGCGAACCACCTGACAGCGGGTAGTAGACAAGTCGGGGCGATCGCACGTCAGGCGGTTATTGCTGATAAACCCAAGCCACAGACAGGACAGCGCCAGCAAGACGATTGCAGAAGGACGCTCCCAGGATGGACATTTCAGCACCAAATGTCCGTTTTCTCGATGGGTAGGCTTAGGGCCCAAATCGAAGCTGACAATTCCGCCCATACTGCCTGTTTGTCTCCGTGTAGCTTGTCATTCAGCGTTGATGTAATTTGGTCGGATGCTACGGTGCTAACAAAAAGACCCGCCCCATGACAAGCGCAAAAGCCCCACCCGTGAGTAAGGTGGGGCAAGCTGAGCATCAGTAAGATTACTAGAAGATTACTAGAAAAAACTAGCCTGCCATACGCGGGCATCAAAGCTGGCAATCAACGCTTTCTGTGCTTAATCGACTTTTGGAAACTACAGATGCTTTTCAAGCGTGCTGGCGAGGGTCGTCTTGGGAACTGCGCCGACTACCATGTCTACACGCTGACCACCCTTGAAAATCATCAGCGTGGGGATGCTGCGGATGCCATACTGAGTGGCAACGCTGGGGTTCTCGTCGGTATTCACTTTTACGACCTTTACCTGTCCCGCGTATTGCTCGGCAATCTCATCGACTACAGGAGCAACCATCCGGCAGGGGCCACACCAAGGGGCCCAGAAATCTACCAGAACGGGGACATCGCTATCAAGAACTTCTTGCTTAAAAGTGGAATCTGTAACTTGTGCGGCTGCTGACATGCCTAATAAGTCCTTCGCCTTCAATATCAATGGAAATCTTACCACAGCGAACTCGTCTGCTTCAGCAGCCAGAGCCTTAATAGTGAGTTACATTTGGGCACTCAGCGCGTTGTGGGGATCGCTTGAGTCGATTGGGTCGCCTATAGAATTCCCTGTAGGAATTTTTCTAGCCGCTCCATGCCGCGCTTGATGGTGTCTAGATCGGTCGCATAGGACAGGCGGATGCAGTCGTCTGCGCCAAAGGCCGCGCCCGGAACTGTCGCAACTTGATGCTGATCTAGCAGTTCGCTGCAAAAATCGAGGGAAGACCGTCCCGTTTTGGCGATGCTGGGGAACATATAGAATGCGCCATCGGGTTTGGGACACTCTAGCCCTGGCATGGCGTTGAGGGCATCCAGCATATAGCGGCGGCGCTCGGCAAAGGCGGCTAGCATTTCCTGCACGCAGTCTTGGGGATTTTCATAGGCGGCGATCGCCCCATATTGGGCAAAGGTGCAGACATTGGAGGTGCTGTGGCCCTGGATTTTGGTTGCCGCCTTTACCAGGGGCACTGGCCCGGCCAAGAAGCCAACGCGCCAGCCCGTCATGGCGTAGGTCTTGGCAAATCCGCTGCACACGACGGAGCGTTCGTAGGCTTCTGGGCTGGCTGCGCCAATGCTGAGATGCTGAGCGCCGTCGTAAAGAATTTTTTCGTAGATTTCGTCCGACAGTATCCAAAGGTCGGCCTCGACGGCCACTTGGGCGATCGCCCTCACTTCGTCTGGCGTGTAGACCATGCCCGTCGGGTTGGAGGGCGTGTTAAAAACCAGGAGCTTGGTCTTGGGCGTAATCGCCTGCCGGATCTGCTCTGGCGAGACTTTGAACTGGGTTTCGACCGTTGTGGGCAGGATGACAGGTTCGCCCTCTGCCAGCTTCACCATTTCGGGATAGCTGACCCAAAAGGGCGCGGGGATAATCACCTCATCCCCGGGTTCAATCATCGCCAGCATCAGGTTAAAGATCGACTGCTTGCCGCCGTTGGTGACCAGAACGTTGTCTGCGCCGTAGCACAGCCCGTTGTCGCGCTGGAGCTTTTGGGCGATCGCCTCTCGCAGTCGGGGTTCCCCCGCGGCCGGGCCGTAGCGCGTCTTGCCCTCATCTAGCGCGGCTTTGGCAGCTTCCACAATGTGCTTGGGCGTGTTGAAATCTGGCTCTCCAGCGCTAAAGCTGCATACGTCGATGCCCTCCGCCTTCATGGCTTTGGCCTTTGCGTCAATAATTAGCGTCATCGACGGTGATACGTTCTCTACCCGTGCTGCCAGTTTCATGCCTACCCCAAATGCTTGACCGTTCAGGACGTTTTAGCTGAATGTAGCTCACTTCAGCCTACTGTGAATGCTGGCACGGGTTGGAAAATGTCAGGCGTTTTTTACAAACTGGGGGATGAGATGGGATAGGAAAATGCGGGGTAAGGGCGATCGCCGCCGAACTGGATTAGGAGTGATAAGGTGACGAAATATTAGCCGAAAGAGAGTGTCGCAGCACCCTCAGATTGCAGTAAGTTACACATCAGCTAGACCGCTTATTACGCCAATCCCTATTTACGTCAGTCCCATTACGCCAGTCCCATTACGCCAATCCCCATTACGCCAAGACCCTAACCCCCTCTTCCAAAAAAATATGCCCAACCACAGTCACAACGGTCTGTATATTGCGCTGATCAGTGTGCATGGCTTGATTCGGGGTCAGAATATGGAGCTAGGGCGCGATTCTGACACAGGCGGCCAGGTGAAGTACGTGGTGGAGTTGGCCCGCGCCCTGGCCCAGCAACCTGGCGTGGCAGCGGTCGATTTGTTTACCCGGCTGATTGCCTCGCCCGATGTGGATCAAGACTATGGCGAGAACCTTGAGCCGCTGGGCGGCAAGGCCAGGATTGTGCGAATTGTGGCGGGCCCGCCAGAGGAATACATCCCCAAGGAGCAACTGTGGGATCACCTGGACAGCTTTGTGGACAATATGCTGGCATTTTTTCGCACGAGCGATCGCGTGCCAGACCTGATCCATAGCCACTATGCCGATGCGGGCTACGTGGGCAGTCGCTTGGCAAACTTCCTAAATGTGCCGCTGGTGCATACTGGGCACTCGCTGGGGCGGGTCAAGCGGACGCGGCTCTTGGCCAACGGGCTGTCGTCGCAGGATATTGACCAGCGCTACAACATGCTGCGCCGCATCGAGGCAGAAGAGCTAACCTTGGCAAGCGCTGAGTTAATTATCACCAGCACGCGCCAGGAGGTGGAAGAACAGTACGAACTGTACGACTGCTACCAGCCAGAGCGGATGCGCGTGATTCCCCCCGGCACAGACCTGACGCTGTTCTACCCGCCCCAGGGGGATGAGTGGGAAACGGCGATCGCCCAGGATATTTGCCGCTTTTTGCGCGAACCCCAAAAGCCGCTGATCCTGGCGCTGTCTCGTCCCGATGCCCGCAAAAACATTGGGGCGTTGGTGGAGGCCTACGGCAATTCCCCCCGCCTCCAGGAATTGGCCAACCTGCTGATCGTGGCGGGCAGCCGGAACAATGTTAAAGATATGGACGCAGGCGCTCAGGAAGTGCTGACAGAGCTATTCCTGGCGTTTGATTATTATGACCTCTACGGTCGCGTTGCCTATCCCAAGCGCCACAAAGCCGACGAAGTACCCTATATTTACCGACTGGCGGCCCTATCTGGCGGTGTGTTTGTCAATCCAGCCCTGACAGAACCCTTTGGGCTGACGCTCATCGAGGCAGCGGCCAGCGGTTTGCCGATTGTGGCAACGGAAGACGGCGGCCCGCGCGACATCATCGGCAACTGCAACAACGGCATCCTGATTGATCCGCTAGACAGTGATACGATTGTTGCCGCGTTGCTGACGCTGCTAGAACACCCAGAAAAGCGACAGCTTGCTGTTGAAAACGGGCTGCGGGGCGTGCGCGAACACTATTCCTGGAAAGCCCACGCATCCACCTACCTGGAGGTGATTCGACCGCTGCTCGACAAGACCCAGGTAGTGGAGCGAGTGCCGCTGTCACGCCGTGCTATGGTCTACAACGATCGGGCGATCGTCACCAGCCTTGATCAAAACCTGCTGGGCAACCCGGTTGATATTCCCTACTTTATCGAAGTGCTGCGCGAGAATCGCAAGTCTACGGCGTTCGCTGTGGCCACCGGGCGGACACTAGAGTCTGCCCTGAAGGTGATGCGCCAGTATCACATTCCCGAACCCGATGTGCTAATCAGCAGCAGCGGCACGGTGATTCACTATCGTCCAGATTTTACAGAAGATACCTGGTGGAAGCGGCATATCGACCACCGCTGGACACCCGGAGAAGTGCGGCGTGTTTTAGCCGATCTGCCAGGTCTGGAGTTGCAGCCCAGCATCCACCAGAGCCAATTCAAAATCAGCTACTTCTATGATGCGGAGGTCGCGCCCGCGATTCAAGAAATCAAGAGCCTGCTCTATCAAGAAGATTTGGCAGTGAATGTGATCTTCTCCTTTGGGCAATATCTCGACATCTTGCCTATCCGTGCCTCCAAGGGACAGGCATTGCGCTACGTCGCCGATCGCTGGGGTATTCCGCTAGAGCATATCCTGGTGGCGGGCGGTTCTGGAGCCGATGAAGACATGATGCGCGGCAATCCGCTGGCAGTCGTGGTGGCTAATCGTCACCATGAGGAACTGTCGCACCTGATGGATGGGGAGCGCATTTACTACGCCAAGCAGGCCCACGCGCTGGGCATTGTGGAGGCGATCGCCCATTTCGACTTTTTCAACACCATGAAGGAAGTCTGAGCGACCCAAGCTTCTGCAATTTCTGGTTTCCTAATTCTGGTTTCCTAACCCCTCACTGCGCCGGCCATCATGCGCTGCTTTAGCCGCTGCGGATCGCCCGACTCCACGATCCGACCCGCCTCCATAAAAAAGGCTCCGTCGGCGTAGTTCAGTTCGTCTAGGCGATGCGTCACCCAGAGCGCCGTCATGCCGCGTGTTTTCACCAGTTGCCGGACTTGATCGACCAGATCAAGCTGGCTGTCGGGGTCGAGCAGGGCAGTGGGTTCGTCCAGCAGCAGCACCTCACAATGGCGGGCGATCGCCCCTGCAATGGCCACCCGCTGCTTTTGTCCGCCGCTCAGCGCGTAAATGGGCCGTCGCTGCAAATGCAGCAGGTTCACCGCCGCCAGCGCCTCTTGCACCCGCTGTCGAGTTTCAGCCGTAGACAGGTTTTCTGCCACCAGCCCAAAGGCCACATCTGCCCCCACAGTCGGCATCACGAGTTGATGATCGGGATTCTGAAATACAAACCCGACGGGCTGCACGAGGTTGACCTGCCCCGACTGGGGAGCCAGCAACCCTGTCATCAGCTTTAGCAGCGTAGACTTGCCGCTGCCGTTCGTCCCCAGCAGCATCCAAAATTGCCCCTTGGGGACATGCAGCGAACAGTTCTGCAACACTGACGATTGCGCCGACCATGCAAAGCTTACAGACTCAATGGCGATCGCCCACTCACTCATCTAATCCACCTTCAATCACAGGAGCAGCCCCCGAGAGCATTCAGAAAATCCGCCTACTGTCAGGACGGCTCCGTTAGTGCAAAAAATCCCGGCGGACGAGCCGTGCCGCTGGCTCCAGCCTTCTCCGACACCTGTACCGCCGAAATCTCGCTCACCAGCACGCCCAACTTCTTGTCCGGCTGCTTCTCACAGGTCAACTCCAGCGCCACTGGATTGCCCGACCGAATCGCGTTCAAAATCTCTTGATACACCGCCTCCGCATCTTCTGCGGTCTTCCGCTGAATCGACAGCATCGACGGCGTATTTTTCAGCACAATGTCAACAATAAACATCTAAATCCAGACCTTTACGCACAGAAACAAACGCTACCTCTTCAGTATCTCAGACAGACCTGATTTCAGGGGAAAGGACACAAAGCCGTCTCACGCCTAAATCCCCAAAATCCAAAACCCAAAATCCAAAATCCAACTCCTCCTCACCAATCCTTAAGCTAATCCGAATCTCACAGATAGCTTTCCCAGAAACTATCTGTATAATGAGGGGGAAAGTAAAGAAACGTAAACTCTGCTCATACTCCGTTGTCGATTTGTGCAGCTTTGTTGCACGATCGCTCACAGGTATAGGCAGAGCCTTTCAGTACTCGTACTTAATTCATTGGAGATTCCGCGCTATGACCATAGCAATGGGAAGAGCGCAAGCCCAGCGAGGATGGTTTGACGTTCTCG
>NZ_DVEA01000233.1:0-3664 GCF_015295965.1 Thermoleptolyngbya sp. M55_K2018_002 | reverse complement strand
TGACGGGCTGCCAGCGAGCGGTGGCCACGACCGGGCGCGATCGCACCACACTGCCCATTCGCCTGGAATCCCCCCAAGACTGCTTGCCCTGGCTGCGATCGCCTCTAGCTGACGGCACTTTGCCCGCCGCCGCCCTCATCTTCGGCCGCGAAGACTCTGGCCTCACCAACGCCGAACTCAACCTGGCCCAGCGCTTCGTGCAAATTCCCACCAGCGAAGCCTATGCCTCCATGAACCTGGCCCAGGCCGTCGCCGTCTGCTGTTATGAACTGGCCGCAGGCCAACAGCCCGCCGCCCGCCGCCCGCAGGCAGGCCGTGACCACGGAACCGATCAAGCTATCGATCAAGTCACCAATCAAGCTATCGATCAAGCCATCGACAAAATCGACAAAGCAGAGGTAAGCAAGCGCAACCCCCACTCCTCCGCTACTCCTATCGCCTGCCTCGACACCCTAGAAGCCTACTTTAACCAGCTCGAAGCATTGCTGCTCGACATTGGCTACCTCTACCCGCACACCGCCGCCAGCCGCATGGAAAAATTTCGCCGCCTGTTCCTGCGGGCCCAGCTTTCAGAGCCGGAGGTGGCGATGCTGCGGGGCGTGCTGAGCCAGATGAAGTGGGCGATTGGGCGGCGGAGTGGTGAAGTCAGGGAATAAAGTTAGGGAGTCAGAGAAACGAGTTCCACGATTCCAATCCGCTGTCACCCGGTTCCCCCGCTGCTTTGCCCTTGATCCTTGTTGATGCAGCCAGGGCGCTTGGCATACTGACAGACGCGAGTCCAAAGGGTGGCGCGAGTGCCCGGTGGGCCAGCAGAAAATAGGACGCGATCGCCCGTGATGCCGCCGGGGGCAATCTTGACCCCGCAGGCAGGACAAACTTTCAAACTAGATGATTCAGCAGACGCAGACATAGAAACGGCTCCTCATGCACAGGGGGATAACTTACCTTTCAGCGCGACGGGCCTAATTTACTCAGGTCGATAGAAAACGTTAACTTTGGAGGTTGCTGCCTATCGATAATCGCTCTAGCGTAAAGATGGGCTGGGGTGTGTGCCACATCCGGAGTAATTGACGAAGTGGCTGACAACAGTTGTCGCAGAAATGCAGGTGGCAATTAACAATGCTGAAAAATAAACATTTTCAGCGGTTTCACGGAATGTTTTAGGCATGGTGTGGGCTATTAATGAAAGCGTGGAATCAGATCGGGTGCCTCGTTCTAGCAGATCTGGTCATGGTCGTTAGCCATTTTCTCTGTCAGGATCTTCCACCCATTCTTTTAATCAGGGTTTCTGAAAGATCGCTCACTGGACTTCTCTATCGTCTGCTCTAGACTGCGTTTCTTAGTGATTGTTTGGGGTGTTAATTTACGCGGTCTACTCGCTTTCCTTATCCCCTAGTCCAGACTTTTGGGTGCTTTTTGATTCGTTTCTTGAATGCTTCTTGCATCGTAAAACAAGACAAAGTTCGTATCCCATTTCATTTTTCGAGTAGTCAAGCGAGCAGTCAAGAATTCCCGTTTAATCGTGAGTTCTTGAATCATTACTCTGCGTCTGGGGCATCATCTAGGATTCCTGTCTCAGTATTTTCACGGCGATTTTTGCAGGGTCTTGATTGAGTTGGGCGGGGCGATCGCCATCGAGTGCATCCCACTTTTAGAACCCTCACCCTAAATCCCTCTGCCAAAGCGAGAGAGGGACTTCCAATCCGGCTCCCCTTCTCCCTTTTTGGGAGAAGGGGCTGGGGGATGAGGGCAAACTTGCAGAACTAGGATGCGCCCTCGCCATCTCGTTTTATCGTGAACAAAATCCTGCACTTTGCGTCTACCCAATTAACCCAATTACGTTCTAAAAGCTGACTTGGTGCAACTTAATTTCCTGAAATCAAAAGAACTCAATCTAGAATGAGAAACGCTGCTTTTTTTGCAAAAGCGATGATTTTGCAATCCCTATGCCAGGGGTAAAAAGGTTCAGCGTTAATGCAAGTCTTCCTTCATTGGAGAGAATATAAAGCAAGTAAATTGACCGCCTTCTAGATGAGCGTTGACGTGCTAGTAAGGTGAATTACAGCCTGCATCATTGGGTTCGTTGTGCCTCCTTTTTTTTGCCCTTTTCGCGTATTCCGTTTCGGCTAATTAGCATCCATAAACACTGATGAATTCATCTGCTGAGCGTTTGCTTTAACGTTCCTCAGGACGATTTCTAGCATGTCAACCTCTGGTTGCACCCTTTCCAGCTAACCATCAGAAAGGAAACATTCATGTCTACAATCATCACGGTGACAACGACCGCTGACAGCGGCGCGGGATCTTTGCGGGCGGCGATCGCCCAGGCCACCAACGGAGCCACCATCCGCTTTGCCGCCAGCCTCCAGGGAAAGACCATCACCCTGACCAGTGGCCAACTCACCCTCAACCGCTCAATTACGATAGACGGCTCGGCCGCCCCCGGCATCACCCTCAGCGGCAACCGCAGCAGCCGCATTCTGCAAGTTGGGGACAATGCCAAAGTCACCCTGCGGGAGCTGACCCTAAGACACGGGCGGGCCACGGGCAATACCGAACAGTCGGGCGGCGGCGGCGCAATCTTGACCGGAAACAGCAGCGAGCTAACGGTGATCCGGTGCCGTTTCCAGGAAAACGCGGCCGGGTTTGGTGGGGCGATCTACACCGGATTTCGCGGGCGGACGCTCGTGCAGGGCAGCACGTTCATCGCCAATGACGGCACGCTCGCCCAAAACGAGCGAGGCGGAGGGGCGATCGGCACCAAGAGCGGCGGCGTGCTGACCGTCCGCAATAGCCAATTCCTTCGCAATCGCGGCATCAATGGCGGCGCGATCAATAGCCTGCTGGGTGAGCTAACGGTTGAAAACTCGATCTTCCGTGGCAACGATTCTACACCAGGCGCGTCTCAACGGGGTGTGAGCGGCTACGGCGGCGCAATCTACACTGACGGAGCCAATGCATCGGGCCCCAACAGCAGCTATGGCCCCATTGGCGGCCAAATTACCCTCCGCAACAGCCGCTTTGAAAACAATCGCGGTGCGGCCCAGGGTGGCGGGCTGTTTCTCTTTGCCTATCCGCCCGACAAGGTGCTGATTGAAAACTGTGCAATCGTCGGCAATACTGTGATTCGCGGCGCTGACGGTGAGGCGCTGGGCGGCGGGCTGCGCCACGGCAACGCCGAACTGACCCTGCGAAACAGCACGCTGGCCAACAACACGGCTCAGGGGCAGGGCGGCGGACTGTGGATCGGCGAGTCGTCGCCAACTACTATCGTGAACACAACGTTTTCGGGCAACCGGGCCGACGATGGCAAGGGCGGCGGGCTGGGCGGCGCAATCACCTTTGGCAACCGCACCACGTCTGCCACAACGCTGACCAATGTCACCGTTGCCTACAATCACGCCGGATTCCAGGGCGGCGCGTTTTGGATGGGCGACCAGTCAATTACGCTCAAAAACTCCATCGTTGCGTTCAATACTGCCAGCAATCCCTGGAAGACTCGCGTTCAAACGCGCAGACCGCTCATTGACGGCGGCGGTAATATCGAATTTCCAGGGCTGCAAAGTAAAGATGATCCGCGTGTTGTGGCCAACTCTCGCATCATCGACCCCAAGCTCGGTCCACTCCAGGCAAACGGCGGATTGGGGCAGACCCATGCGCTGCT
>NZ_DVEA01000208.1:0-3673 GCF_015295965.1 Thermoleptolyngbya sp. M55_K2018_002 | reverse complement strand
CCTTGTGGCGGATCGCGCTGGACCCGCAGGTGCCGCCCGAGGAGCGCAAGCAGTCGTTGGCCACGCTGGGCGAAACGCCCGTGGTGATTCGGCAGCCCGCTATTCCGCCTGTGCCGCCGGAGGATCGCCCGATTGCGGCGGAGCTACCCCAGCCCCAGGCTCTCCCTGAACTGCCTGCGCTGGTGCCTGTGCCCGCCGTACCGCCCGCGATCGCCGTTGCTGCTGCCCCGCCTGCCGTTTTGCCTGTGCCCGCTGCGCCCCCCGTCAGCATTCCCCAGAGCATCCAGATCAGTGGCGCGATGGAAATGGGCGGTCGCTACAGCATTATCGTCGAAGTGCCAGGAGAAGGGAGCCGCTATGCGTCGGTGGGCGATCGCCTCGCGGGTGGCACAGTGCTAATTAAGCGGGTAGAAATGAATGGGCAAGAACCCCGCGTGATTTTGGAACACAATGGACAAGAGATTGTCCGCACGGTGGGCGATCGCACGGCGCTGCTGAGCTATCGTTAAAGCATTCAGCGATTCAAACTCAGCAATTCCAACATCTCATTCCAGCATTCAATCTCGCGCCTGCCGCCAGGAGTGTCGCCCATGATGCCAGGTCTAAATTCGTCGGATAGCGGGCATTCCAAGCGATCGCCCATGAGTTCCCAGAAGGCTGACCCACGGACTCGATCGCTCGATTTTGGCGATCGCTACACCTGTCCTGTCTGTCGGCATGGCGAAATCACTGGGCTGGCGCTGATGGATGCCTTCGCCTGCAACTTTTGTCGGCATATTTTTACGGCAAATCTGGCAGATCAGTCGGTGCAGGTGGCAGACAGCGTACAGCCCATGACCTGGCGCTGGACGGGCTGGAACTGGCAATCTGCTTATCAAACGGACCCCAACCTCACGGCCTTTGTCTGGCTGGTGGCGGTGGTGCTGGGGGTGCTGCCCACAGGCATCGTCTGGCTGTTGTCTTATACCTTTCCGCCGCTGCCCGGTAGCCCCTGGGCATGGTTTCCGGTGGTCTGGGTCAGCATTACGTTTACCGCCCACCTGCTGATGGTGGCCTGGCTGCTAGCAGAGCATTACCAGTTTCCGCCCTATGTCTCTAGCAAGGTGCGGATGCGGCATTTTCTCAATCGGTTTTAGGGTGGTTTTAGAGAAAGCTGAAGGGCAGCAGGTTAATGGATGCCTGAGATCCTGGCCTGGGCTGGCTGGCGGGGAAGCAGGGCGATCGCCCTCCGCCAAGCTGCCGAAGAAAGTTCAGCCAAAGTTCAGCCAAAGTTCGGCCAAGGTTTAGCCACCGTGGGGCGTGGAGTCACCCGGTCGGGGGAATTTGGGGTATTTGAAGATTTGAGAAGCTAGAGGCAGTGACCCGCTGGGCAGCATAGGGTTATGATCGAAGAAAAGTTCTGTATCTATAGCTACAGATCGTCCTGCGGATACAGGTATAGAACTTTCCGCTTTGGTAATTTCATTTAAAATCGCTACCGCTGGAGAGATCCTTATGGCCCGCCAAAACCTCAAAGACACAAAGCAACCGCTGTCTCCAAAAGTGCCTGCAACCCCTCCGGCTGAAGAGTTTAACTTTGACGAGTGGGCGGGTGCTGTCAAGCAGCAGATGATTGCCTCCCTGAAGCGACGGGGTTCTGCTTGATTCGTCGAGCCATTCGTTGGAATCAACTCGTTGGAATCAACTCGTTGGAATCAATTTTTGGGTGAGCAAGACCGATAGATTTCCTGAATCTAGACTTTCTGAATCTAGATTTTCTGAATCTATAAGTCCGAATTAACCAGCTTGAATACACCGTCTCAATCGGGTTCTGGGTAGGGTCGTAGATGCGACGCTCTCGGAACCCGATTTCGGTCTGAAAGGGCGTGGATTGAGTCGCGGCGGATGGATGCCAGCTTGGCGGATGTCCGCTAATCTAAAATCGCCAATCCAAAATCTGATACTACCCGATCGGGGGATAGACCTGCCCAATCTTGTAGCATACTGTAGTTTAAGTAGTATTGAAACACCCATGAATTTTACAGGCTAAGAGAGCGCGGTGAACCCTTAAGTTGCACTGCGCGGTTTTTTCACGATTTCACGCCATTTCCACAGAATTTCTAAAAACCGGAGGTGCAACCGATGTTTCTTGACTCTCAACCTTTACCCATTTCGGCGGCGATGCCCGATGTCGCTGCGCCGCCTCCAGACAAGGCTCTACCAGAGCGATCGCCCGCTGCCCCTGCTCAACCTGACGCAGCACCCGATTCGCTAGAGCATCAGCAACACATTCAAACCAGAGAGCTAGTTAACCGGCCCAGAGCTATTCACTATCAGCAGCGACGACTGTTCTAGAGCCTGCATTTTGGCGTGATGCCTAACGTACTAGATGCGTGCGTTGATCAGGCTCTTAGGCATCCCTCCCACCTTTTGGCTGAACTAGAACGGGCGCAGTTGGACGATTTCTTGTGGGCGCAGTCTGCGAGAAATCGTCCAAAATCCAGAAAACTGATCGCAAGTGCGTCAGTCCTGTGAAAAAAGCCTGCTGGATGGATGGCGTTTTGTTTACCATCACCCGGAGTGTTTGACATGATGACTTTGACGGAGCGCTCGGTCAGCAGCCAGGCCGACTATCAGCGCTTAGCGGATTTCCTTAATCTTTGCGAAGCCGCCACCTATCGCGAGTATTTCTTTACCGCCGAGGAGCTGGCCCACGATGCCACCCATCCCAGCTTTGATCCAGTGGGCGATCGCCGCCTGTGGGAAGACGCAACGGGTCAGTTGATGGGTGTGGCTTCGCTTTGGGGCGCGAAGGAACCCATTGACGGCTTTCTGGAGCGGCATTTGTCGCTGCGGGTGCATCCCGACTGGCACAGCCGACTGGAACCCGAAATGCTGCGCTGGGGCGAAAGCCGCCTGCTGCAAATCGGCCAGGCTCGCAGCCTGCCCACCAGGCTCTATGTCCACTGCCGCGATACGGAGGGCGATCGCCTTTCTTGGGTTGAACGCAGCGGCTTTGAATACGAGCGTCGCTTTCTCACCGAAGCGCGATCGCTCCTCGACCCCATTCCCCCCGCGCAACTGCCTGACGGGTTTCAAATCATCGACAATACCCGCCGCGTGCCTGCCCAAGACTGGGTGGATCTATACAACCAGACCTTTATCGATCACTGGGGCTTTCACCCGCTGACGGTGGAGCAGCATGAACATCGGCTGAGCGAAGCGGACTATCGACCCGCTCTGGATCTGATCGCCGTGTCACCCGATGGCACGCTGGCTGGCTTTTGCAGGTGCTACATCAGCATCCCCACCAACGCCCACTTTGGCCGTTGCGAAGGCTGGATTAGCTCGCTGGGAACTCGTCGCGGCTTTCGGCGACGGGGCCTGGGGCGATCGCTCTTGCTTGCTGGTCTGCATCGGCTCAAAGCCGAAGGCATGGACACAGCACTGCTGGGCGTAGACACCCAAAACCCCAATGCTGCCTACGACCTCTACCACTCAGTCGGGTTTGCGCCCCAGTTTGCATGGTTGAGCTACGCAAAGGTGATGGGGTGACGGAGTGAGGAGGCGAGAAACGGAGAGAGAAAAAACGAAAAATGAAAAACGAAGAACGAAAACCGGAACCTCTTCGTTCTTTCCTCTTCGTTCTTCGTTCTTCGTTCTTCGTTCTTCTCTCTTCCCTCTTCCCTCCCTC